>NZ_JAAKGQ010000004.1:0-144160 GCF_011043515.1 Sphingobacterium sp. SGL-16
TTGTTGTTTCTCCTTCAGTTTTCTTATTCTAGATTAATTTTTTCCTCCATTTATTTAAATATGTTTGTTTAGTTGTGGAAAAGTAATTTTCTGTAATGTAATTTAATTTTATAATATTTAAATAGAAGCACTTAAAGTACAGCATTATGAAGCCTGAATATGAAAATCTAAAAGTGATTAAAAATGAAGATTCCAAACGTTTTGAACTAACGGTCGATGTTTATACCGCGTTCATTGATTACAAGGAGAGAAATGGAGTAATCACCTTAATTCATACAGAAAGTCCTGAGGAGTTAGCTGGTCGAGGAGTGGCTACAGCATTGATTGAAAAAACCTTAGCTTATCTTGAAAATAATAAGATAACATTAGTTCCGCTTTGTCCATTGGTGGTAGCTTACATAAAAAGACATCCGGAATGGGTAAGAATTGTCCGCGAAGATTATAAAGCCAAATTTGTTTAATAGCTCGCCTAAATTATGGATTCAACGAAAAAACTAATTACTTATGAAGTTGCTGCCTCTATTGGTGCCGTAAATTATATAACTTCTATTACCGCAAATGGTAAAGAAATAATAGGAGATGAACCCCAATCGGTAGGAAGGCAGGATACAGGATTCAATCCTTACGAACTGTTGGCTTCTTCTTTGGGAATGTGTACAGTAGCGACCTTGAAAATGTATGCCGATAGGAAAGGATTTAATCTAGGAAGGATTGACGTAAAAGTCGAATTGGAACATAATACTACAGACAAGGTAGCTACTTTTCGTAAGTCTATTTCTTTTGAAAATAAGGATATCGCACAAAAAGATTTAAAGCGATTGATGGTTATAGCTGAGGCTTGTCCTGTCAATAAAATCCTTTCTAATGAAATATTAATAGAAACTACGTTTGAAGACTAATAAAATCTTAAGATTTACGTTGATTTTGTTGTAGATTTCGCAAATATTTTTTCTTTTATATTTTAACTTTTGAGTTAATACACCGATATTAGCGGAGCTTATAGAGAAAGGCAGAGGGAATAGACCCGCTGAAGCCTTAGCAACCTGACCATAGTCAAGGTGCTACATTCTACCCTGAGGGAAAGATAAGTTTTGGATAGACCGTACCTCCGTGTCTTTTCTCTTAGCCTGAACGAAAAGAATAAACATGAAAATCGTAGATCATATTAAAAACGCTAAAGGAAAAACGCTGTTTTCTTTCGAATTATTACCTCCTGCAAAAGGCCAAGGTATCCAGAGTATTTTTAATACCATGGATGAATTGATGGAATTCAACCCGCCGTTTATAGATGTAACTTATCACCGCGAAGATTATTTGTACAAACAACATGCGAATGGATTATTGGAGCGTGTGGCTTATCGTAAACGTCCTGGGACGGTTGCTATTTGTGCTGCGATTATGAACAAATACAAAGTAGATGCTGTGCCGCATTTGATTTGTGGAGGCTTTACGAAAGAAGAAACCGAAAACGCGTTGATAGATTTAGATTTCTTGGGAATCGATAATGTATTGGTTTTGCGCGGTGATGCACGTAAAGGTGATCCTGATTTTATACCTACTACAGGAGGTCATGCGTATGCTACGGATTTATTAGCCCAAGTAGCTGATATGAATAGCGGGAAATACTTACATGAAGATATCGAAAATAGTTCGAAAACGAATTTCTGTATAGGTGTTGCGGGTTATCCCGAAAAACATTTTGAAGCTCCGAACTTTAATACCGACTTCAAATGGCTGAAGAAAAAAGTAGAGATGGGCGCGGAATTTATTGTGACACAGATGTTTTATAACATTGAGAAATATAAGGAATTCGTAGTTAAATGCCGTGAAAATGATATTCATGTACCTATTATTCCAGGTTTGAAACCATTGACGACGAAAAAGCAATTAATTGCTTTGCCTAAAATATTTCACTTAGATATTCCAGAAGAATTAAGTGATGCGGTGGAAGCGTGTAAAACGAATGCTGACGTGCAAAAGGTAAGCAATGAATGGATGGTCAATATGTGTAAGGAATTGATTGAATTTGGCGTTCCTGTATTGCATTTTTATACGATGAGTAATCCAGGTCCTACAAAACGAATAGTAGAAAAATTAGCATAACAGAAAAAGCTTCCTTGTGGAAGCTTTTTTTATGGGTGTTAAAATCTGTTAATTAACACTTTAGCTATTACAATTCCTCTAAATTTATAATAGTTTCCAACACGCCTTAAACAACTATTATGAATTACAATAAAATCAACATTCTTTTGGGATGGTTCTGCGGAATAGTAGCAACACTAGTGTATGTCCTTACAGCTGATCGGTTTAACAGTTGGTGGGATACTGGAGAATTTGTAGCTTCTGCCTATAAATTGCAAGTTGTCCATCAGCCAGGTGCTCCTTTATTTTTGATGGTTCAAAATATCTTTAGCAACTTGGCAGGAGGGGAAGTCAGTAAAATCGCGTTTTGGATGAATGTTGGATCTGCTGTCTGCAGTGGACTGACGATTACCTTTCTTTTTTGGACGATTACTGCTTTGGCTCGAAAAGCTGTAAACATATCTTTCTCTAAATCTTCCATTTCGACTAATATCCAGATCTTTGGGGCTGGTCTTGTTGGTGCTTTGGCTTATGCATTTACGGATACCTTTTGGTATTCTGCAGTGGAAAGTGAAGTTTATGCAATGTCTTCCTTATGTACTGCAACTGTATTTTGGTTGATATTGAAGTGGGAAGCGAGAGCCGACCAGGACGACGCTAACCGATGGCTATTGGTCATTGCATTTGTAATGGGCTTATCTATCGGGGTGCATTTATTGAATCTATTGACGATTCCTGCATTAGCTTTGGTGGTGTATTTCAAAAAGACGGCTAAAATTTCCCTAAAAGGTGTGTTGACAACGTTGGGAATCGGCGTTGCTATCCTAGCATTTATACTTTGGGGTGTGATTCAATATAGTGTAAAATTGGCAGCCTATTTTGACTTATTCTTTGTGAATAGTTTGGGATTGGGATTTGGGTCTGGCATTTTGGTATTCATTGTTCTTTTAATTTCGCTAATAGTTTTGGGATTATATTACGCTAATCAAAAGAAAAAAGTGATACTACATCTGTCCATTTTATCCCTTTGTTTTGTCTTATTTGGTTTTAGTTCCTATACAATGCTTTTGGTCAGGGCACAAACCAATATTTCTTTAAATAATAATTCTCCAGACAATGCGTTTTCATTCTTAGGTTATTTAAGCCGAGAGCAATATGGTTCAGAACCGCTAATCAAAGGACCTACGTATAATTCAAAACCTATTGCTGTACAGGAAAACCATACGTATAGAAAAGATGAGGAAAAATATACAAGGATAGATGCGCCAGGTAAGTATGCTTATGATAATGAAATGTTTTTTCCACGTTTATGGAGTGCGGATAAAGCTCCTTTCTATTCATACTATACGGGATTAGATCAGGATGAAGCTCCAACCATGTGGGGTAATCTGAAATTCTTTTTTACGTATCAGGTAAACCATATGTATGCGCGTTATTTCCTTTGGAATTTTGTTGGCAGGCAAAATGATGAACCCAGTCATGGTAGTGCGATTCATGGAAATTGGATTGCGGGTATTTCAGCTTTAGATGACACGCGATTAGGAAAGGAATCCCTATACGAAAACTATGAGAATCCTTCACGTAATGTATATTATTTCTTGCCTTTGTTTTTAGGAATTCTTGGATTGGTGTGGCATTATAAAAAATCTAAACGTGACAGTTTTATCGTTGGTTTATTGTTTTTCTTTACGGGATTAGCAATTGTCATTTATTTAAACCAAACTCCGATGCAACCGCGTGAAAGAGATTATGCCTATGCTGGCTCTTTCTACATGTTTAGCGTTTGGATTGGACTAGGGGCAATTGCAGTTTTAGATATTTTACGACGGATATATGCGAATAAAGTAGTCGCTAGCATTTCTTTAGCGTTTGTATTTGTAGCTGGTCCGGGGATTTTGGCGTATCAAAATTGGGATGATCATGATCGCTCCGATCGTACGTGGACGCGTGATATGGCGTACAACTATTTGGAATCATGCGAGCCCAATGCTATACTTTTCACTTATGCAGATAACGATACCTTTCCTTTGTGGTATTTGCAAGAAGTAGAGGGTGTGCGGACCGATGTTCGGATAGTGAATTTGAGTTATCTTCAGTCAGATTGGTATGTTAAACAAACCATGCAGGACATCAATTTGGCTCAGGCCGCACCAATTCATATTCATCCTGATAAAATCAAGAAAGGTATACGTGATGTAATCCATTATTACGATATGGAGGTGGATGGATATGTTGATTTGGACACCCTTCTAGAGGTTATGCTTTCTGATAATCAAAGCAACCAATTGCCCTTATCTAATGGAAAATATGTAAATGTATTGCCCACTAAAAATATCCAAATGATAATAGATAAAGATTCAGTACTGCGTAATAAAGTCGTTCCAAAATCTTGGGAAAAAGACATCGCTGAGGTGATGCAATGGAGTTATAACAAACCGTATGTTACAAAATCTGAATTGAGTTTACTTTCCATCATACTACATAATAATTGGGAACGTCCGATTTATTTTGCCAATATGTTGGGGTCTGAAAATTTTATTGGTCTAGACAAATATTTAGTAAATGAAGGATTAGTCTATCGATTAATGCCCATTGAAAAAGAACAGCCTGAAAATGAAATTTCTTTGGTGAATACAGATACCTTGTATCGAAATGTAACTTCAAAATATGTTTATGGAAGTATATCAGATCTTGAACATTATGATGTGGATTATAGACGTTTTGTACAGAGTTATTTGTTTGATAAAACCGTAAATCTCACATTGGATTCTTTAGTAAAAGAAGAACGCTTGCAAGAAGCTAAGAACGTTGCATTGTTAGCGTTGCAGCATATGCCAAAACGTATAGTTGATATACATCATGTGCAATCTAATGCTGTAGTTGTGGATACGTTGATTAAAGTAAAAGAAAAAGAAAAGGCTCAACTGATTGCCAGTCGTGATATTGATTATATCGAATCAAATTTAAACTATTTAGTGGGAAAGGCAGATAAACTTACAGGATTCGATCGATTGGAAATAAATACCACGGTTGACTCCTTAAATCGATATAAAGAGATTGCTAATGCTCTTGGAAACGAGAAGCTAATTACACAAGTTCAGCGTATTGAGAATAAATACTTAAGTAATTAAAAAAGGAGGTCTTTGACCTCCTTTTCTGTATGTTTATCCTTTTTTGACTTCTTTAGCCCAAGAGTCTTTCAAAGTAACTGTTCTATTGAAAACCAGATGTTCTGGTGTAGATTTAGTGTCCAAATTGAAATATCCTAAGCGAATAAATTGGTAACCTTTGCCTGGTACAGCATTTGCCAAATCCGGTTCGATATACGCTTTTGGAATAATAGTCAAGCTATTTGGATTTAAAGATGCTTTGAAATCTTCTTCCGCAGCTGGGTTTTCTACTTGGAATAGACGGTCGTACAAACGTACTTCTGCT
Organism: Sphingobacterium sp. SGL-16; assembly: GCF_011043515.1. Lineage (NCBI taxonomy): Bacteria > Pseudomonadati > Bacteroidota > Sphingobacteriia > Sphingobacteriales > Sphingobacteriaceae > Sphingobacterium > Sphingobacterium sp. SGL-16. Next base: position 5,518 of record NZ_JAAKGQ010000004.1, read on the forward strand.
TCTTTAGCATGTGCTGTAGAAATCCAGTGAATAGTTCCTTTTACTTTCAATCCTGAAGTATCTTCGCCAGATTTCGAATTTGGAATATAATTACAGTGGATTTCTGTTACATTTCCATTTTCGTCTTTTTTGAAATCATGACATTCTACAATATATCCATGTTTCAAACGTACTGAAAGACCTGGTCCCAAACGGAAGAATTTCTTAGGAGGCTCTTCCATGAAATCATCACGTTCAATCCACAATTCTTTTGTGAAAGGAATAATGCGTGAACCTTCGCCACCTTCTACTTCTGGATTATTTTCTCCTACAAGCTCTTCCACTTTTCCATCAGGATAGTTTGTAATTACTAATTTGATAGGATCCAATACCGCCATTCTGCGCCAAGCTGTTTTGTTCAAATCCTCACGGATACAGAATTCCAACAAGCTGACATCGATCATATTTTCACGTTTTTGGATACCGATACGTTCCGCAAAATTTCGAATACTTGCAGGTGTATAGCCACGACGACGCAACCCTGAAATAGTAGGCATACGCGGGTCGTCCCAGCTTTCTACGTGACCTTCGTTTACCAATTGTAATAATTTACGCTTACTCATTACGGTATAAGTCATGTTAAGACGCGCAAATTCATATTGTTTAGAAGGGAAAATTTCTAATTGTTCGATCAGCCAATCGTACAAAGCACGGTGGGGAATAAATTCCAATGTACATATGGAATGCGTGATTTTTTCTATGGAATCCGATTGTCCGTGTGCAAAGTCATACATTGGATAGATGCACCATTTGTCTCCTGTACGGTGGTGATGGGCATGTTTGATACGATAAATAATCGGATCACGCATGTGCATGTTTGGATTAGACAAATCTATTTTAGCACGTAGCACCTTCTCACCATCTTGATACTTTCCATCACGCATCTCTTGGAAGAGCTGTAAATTTTCTTCCACCGAACGGCTGCGGTTTGGTGTAGGAACACCAGGTTCTGTAGGTGTGCCTTTTGCTGTTGCAATTTCTTCTGCTGTACTGTCATCTACATAAGCCAATCCTTTTTTGATTAGCGTGACAGCATATTCATATAATGTTTCGAAATAATCCGAAGTGTATAATTCTTCAGCCCACTGGAAGCCTAACCATTGGATATCGTTTTTGATGCTTTCTACATACTCAGTATCCTCAGTTACAGGGTTTGTGTCATCAAAACGAAGGTTTGTCTTGCCATTATATTTTTGTGCCAATCCGAAGTTAAGACAGATGGATTTGGCATGGCCAATATGAAGATAGCCGTTTGGCTCAGGAGGAAATCTCGTCAATACGCGACCATCATGTTTTCCTGTTCGAAGATCTTCTTCGATAATTTCTTCAATAAAATTTAATGATTTTTCTTCCTCTATCATGGTGCAAAGTTACTTATATATTGCTAAATATAGGAATGTTGCGTATAAAATATATAGGACTATGTCGTAATAAATCTAAATAGTTTTTAAATTAGGATATGAATAATCTACATTGCACTCGATACTGGATTTTATTAATTTTCAGTCTGCCTATATTGCTTATTGCTAAACCTAAAAAACCAGCTATTTTAATTTACGGCAGTACGATAGAAGCCTATGTGGCAGCTTTGCAATCGGCAGCTTCTGGTGTTCCTACGCTTTGGGTAAATCCTGCCTCGTATTCTTTTGAGAAAGATAAGTTTGAGCTTAAAAGTTCAGAAGAAGGAAAGCTGATAGATGGAGGTGTGGTAAATCAATTCATAAAAGAAGAACGAAGTAAAAAAGACTCCACGAATAGTTTTATCCTGAACGGAAAAAGGCAATCTTATAATGTGCTTACAGCAGATAATTTATTTTTAACAATACTTAATGGTGAGGATGTTGTAAATATTGAACATTCGAAAAGTTGGAAGGTGACTTTGTCCAACAAAAGCAATTATGCAGTTCATGTGGTTATGGACGCCAGCATTGGTCATACATTAGCATCCAAAGCTAAAGTTGAAAATTTGCCACAAGCTCAGTTTATGCGAGCGAATGCGCTTACAATAGCCGATGCTAGAAGTGTCGTATTGGTAGGAGAGAAGCAAGGTGAGGTAGTGGTTTCGAGGTTGGGAGATTTGATAAGCCAAAAGGATAATTTTTTTGTAGCAGGTGGGAATGATTTTATAGAAAGAGATAACCTTAATTTTAGATTGGCATATGGACAGGTGATGGGGGCTATTGCAGGTTATTGTACTTTTTTTAAGACTACTACAGACAAAATAGACTTGCGTACGTTGCAAAATGAATTACTGATGTTTAGAAGCCGATTATTACCTACGGTAGATGTGAGTTATCAAGACAAGAATTTTATATCGTTGCAAAGAATGTATCTTGCCGGAATACTTCCTTTAAGCACGAGCGAGGGTAAGCCCGCATTTGATTTAGCAGATTCGGTACGAGTATCGGATATTAAACCCATAGTAAATCAATTTTATTCTCGGGCACAATTGTGGTTCGTAGACAATACTCCAGAATTTTTAACCGTTCAAGATGCTTTAAATCTAATTAAATTCACGGCTTTTAGAGCGGAAGAATTGGATGTAGAAGTGAAAAATAAATGGAATAAAGAATTAACCTTCAAGGGTGAATTTGATCCCTCAAAGGTTATTTCCAGATATGAATTTGCTGTATTGTTTGATAAATATGCTGCGCCCTTTGTGAAAAAAGTAAGTCAGGATGGTGCTACGATCTATCGTTAGTCCGTAACATTTAGTAAACGATCGCGCAATAATAGACAAGCGCCAAAAGAGGCTAGGTTATCATTTTTTGAAGATAAAATTATCTTGGTGTCCCTGTTTACAGTTGACAGCGAGTATTTGTTTACTGCATTTTTCAATGGCAAACTAAGGTATTCTTCGGATTTGGCAACTACTCCACCAATTATAATTAATTCTGGATTGAAGATATTAATAAGTGAAGCAATACCGCGTCCAAGCTTATCACCGATATAATTGATAGCTTCAATACAAAGGTTATCATCTTTTTTGGCTGCGGAGATAATATCATTTAGTTTGATCTCCTCAATTTTTTTGAATTTTTTGGTCAAACTACTAGTAGCTCCATCATTAATTTGATCTGTCACACGTCTTATTAAAGCATAACCAGAAGCTTCTGTTTCCAAACATCCTTTTTTACCACATTTACAGATTATATCGTTATCAAAAATGGAGATATGTCCGAATTCACCCGAGAACCCAGATTTACCATAATATAATTTTCCATCAATCATTATGCCTAGACCAATACCGTTGTCGACATTGATAAATAAAGCATCCTTTTCATCGGTTAATATTCCGCTACTAAACTCTGCATAGGAAAGCGCTTTGGTGTCATTCTCCAAGAATGTGGGAATGCCAATATTTTCCTCAAACAATTTAGATAAAGGATCCTCATAAAAATTAAAATAGGAATACGAGTAACCCGTTCTGTAGTTAATGCGTCCGGTAAGGTTAATACCCACACCTAATATTTTTTCTTTTACGATATTGTGTTTCGCGATAAATTCATTGATCTCTTTACAAATATCCAAAAGAGATTGCTCATTGTTTTCCAATAAATAAGGGATGTTATCTTTTTTGGAGACAATATCTTTTTTCATATTGATCATAGAGATACTTAAGTTGTCAATACCAACTTGTACCCCTATAAAATAAGCGGAATTTGCCACCAGACCATAGGTGTTCGGTTTGCGACCTACGGCAGAAGTTGTCTTACCGTAATCTTTCACGAGCTCGTCCTCGATAAGTTCGCTTACGCACTCATTAATTTTAGGAATACTTATATTGAACTCTTTACTCAATTCTGCAATAGTAGCAGTCTCGTTTGTGGCAAAGTAGGCTAATATCTTTTTCTTAAGTCTAATATTTTTGTAGGCAACACCATTTTTATTTGCCTCGTGAATATCTTTAAAAAAGTTAGATGTCATATAACTTGTTAGGCTTAATACATTTATTTAATCAAATTAGCTAAGTAATAAAAGTTTATAAAAATATTTAATAATATGTTTTTAATAATTCATTTTTTTTAAATATAATTGAAAACTATTTGTAGCTAAAAGCTAATTTATAGTAAATCTAAATTATTTTTAGTTGAAATCCTAATTTTAGATATTAAAACATTACACTACAAAAACCTAATCTGTGAAAAACGAATCGAATAAAAAATCCATTCATCCAATATCTTGGATACCTACTACATGGTTTGCAATGGGGTTGCCTTTTGTCGCATTGTCTGGAGCTAGTTCAATCATGTACAAAAATATGGGTGTTTCTGATGCTCAGATCGCATTTTGGACTTCTTTAATCATGTTGCCGTGGACGCTAAAACCTTTTTGGGGACCATTTTTGGAATTGTACAAGACGAAGAAATTCTTTGTGTATGTCACGCAAATTTTCACTGGAATATTATTTGGATTAGTAGGAGTAACGCTACAATTGGATCATTTTTTCAGTTTCTCAATTGCGGTTTTGACTATTATAGCTTTGAGTGCTTCCACGCATGATACAGCCGCCGATGGGGTGTATTTAAATGAGTTGGATGCCAAAAATCAGGCGAAATATGTGGGATGGCAAGGTGCTTTTTATAATATTGCTAAAGTTTTTTCTGGAGGCGTATTGGTGTATTTGGCGGGCGAATTGGAACAAAGGATCGGTATTTCAAACGCTTGGATGGTTGTCATGTTTTGTTATGGAATCTTGATGGTTGGTTTGGGGTTATATAATGCAAAAGCTTTGCCGAATAGCCAAGAAGAAGCTAAAACCACTACGTTAAAAGAAGGTTTTGTGACCCTAAAAGATGTGATTATCACTTTTTTTCAAAAGAAGAATATATGGTATAGCTTATTGTTTGTCGTTTTTTATCGTTTTGCTGAAGGTCAAGCAATTAAAATTATTCCTTTGTTTTTTAAGGCGGATCGTGCTGAAGGTGGCTTGGGTTTAAGTACTTCAGAAATCGGTTTATTGTATGGAGTTTTCGGGGCAATCGCTTTCGTTTTAGGGTCTATTTTGGCTGGTAATTATGTGGCTAAGAAGGGGTTAAATAGGCGAACTTTATTGACTTTGTGTGCCTGTTTCAATATTCCATTTGCGGCATATGCATTTTTAGCTGTTTTTGTTCCTACTAATTTAGTGGTTATTGCTACGGCTGTAATCGTCGAATATTTTGGATATGGTTTTGGTTTTGTGGGGATAATTTTGTTCACCATGCAAAATATTGCTCCAGGAAAATATAAAATGGCTCACTATGCTTTTGGTAGTGGACTGATTAATTTGGGTTTTATGTTGCCTTCGATGTTGAGTGGGGTGCTAAGTGATCATATGGGGTATAAAACATTTTTTATATGGGTTCTAATTTCTACTATTCCTGCTTTTCTTGTATCATGGTTTGTGCCTTTACGCAAGCCCGATGAAGAAGAGGAAGAGATGAGTAAAAATTAAATTATATTTCTTAATAAGATATTATTATTTATTGGGATGACAATATATATTTTAAAAAAAATTAAAATATATATTGTCAATTTGAATAATTTTTTATTATTTAGCGTCAGTTACCTAAAAAAGTAAATTTCAGGTTTAGATGATTTCTAACCTCATAAATTTTCTAACAATTAGGTCTGCTACTAACGTTAAACATTTAGAACCATAATAATGCGTAAATTTTTTATTCTCTTTAGTCTTTTTGTAATAACATTAACCTCTGCTTACGCACAATTAAAAACTGATGTAATTATTGTTGGAGGAGGGGCGAGTGGCACTATGGCGGCGATTCAGTCGGCTAGATTAGGAGTAAAGTCTATTGTTATAGAGGAGACAGTTTGGCTAGGAGGGATGTTGACCTCAGCGGGAGTGTCTGCGATAGATGGAAATCATAATATGCCTTCGGGCTTATGGGGGGAATTTCGTAGTCACCTGTATGCTTATTATGGCGGACCTGCAGCTGTTGAAACAGGCTGGGTAAGTAACACTTTATTTGAACCTAAGGTAGGTAATCAAATCTTGCAAAAAATGGTTGCGGCAGAGCCAAATGTCAAGGTGCTTTATGAAAGTAAATGGAAATCTGCAGAAAAAAAGAATGGCGATTGGGTGTTAACGTACGCAGATTCCAAAAATAAAATTCATACTATTGAAGGTAAAGTATTGATCGATGCAACCGAACTAGGTGATGTGATGGCTTCATTAAAAGTGCCTTATTATTTAGGTATGGATAGCAAAGATCTGACTAAAGAGCCGTTTGCACTGGATCAAGCGAACGATATTATTCAAGACATGACGTATGTAGTTACGTTAAAAGATTTTGGCCCCAACGCTAATAAGACGATTAAAAAACCTAAAAATTATTCGAAAGAAGAATTTGCTGGCTGTTGTGATGTCTCCGACCCTGCAACATTCAATAAGGACAACAACGATTGTTTCAAGATGTTGACTTATGGTAGATTGCCAAATAATAAGTTTATGATCAATTGGCCTAAAAAAGGAAATGATATCTACTTAAACATTATTGAAAAATCTCCGGAAGAGCGCGTCAACGCTTTGGAAGAAGCAAAGCAAATGACATTACGCTTTGTATATTATATTCAGCATGAGTTGGGTTTCAAAAATTTAGGTATTGATTTCGATGAGTATCCTACTAAAGATGGATTCCCAATGATTCCTTATCACAGAGAATCAAGACGTGTTGTAGGTAAATCTTTGTTTGCTTTGCAACATATCATGACGCCGTATGAAACGCCAGAAAAGTACTACCGTGCTGGTGTTATTGTGGGTGATTATCCAATTGATCATCATCATTATAAATATGGTAATGCCCCAGAAATTGATTTTGTGAAAATACGTGTTCCATCCTACAATGTTCCGTTAGGTGTATTATTACCTAAAGATTATGAGGGATTGATTATCGCTGAAAAGAGTATAGGTTCTACAAATATCGTTAATGGAGCGACGCGTCTTCAACCTGTAGTGTTAGGAATAGGACAAGCGTCAGGTGTATTGGCGGCGCTTTCTGTGAAACAAAATAAATTGCCTTCTCAAGTATCTATTCGTGATGTACAATCTACTTTATTAGATCATAAAGCGTATATCATGCCATATTTTGATGTTCCTACTACGGATCCTCAGTTTAAAGTCTTGCATAAAATAGGTGCAACAGGTGTAATTAAAGCTGTGGGAGTGCCTTACAAATGGGCTAATCAAACTTGGTTTTACCCGGAAAGAGAGATTAGTGAGTATGAATTGATGGAGGGCTTGCGTCTTTATTATCCAGTATTAAATAGTGTGTGGACAGCTTCAGGTAAAGCATTGACAGTAGCAGGCTTCCAGGATTTGATGAAAGAAATCAAGAAGGAAATTTCTTTGGAGCAAGTAAATACATTATTGAAGAAACAAGGTCTACCAGTTGTAACAGGAGAAAGTGCTCTTCTAAACAGAAGGTATACTTCGGTGTTGTTGGATGCGCATCTTGCACTTTTCGAAAAAGAAATTGACCATTCTGGAAATCTAAAATAATTATCTATCTACCTTTTTTTGCCCTTCATTGACCATGTTGGGCAAAATTATAAATCTATGAAAATGAAAAAAATATTGTGTTATTCTCTTTTGTTGGGGGCTTTAGGAACATATCAAGTTTCAAAAGCACAAGATTTCAATAATCCAAAAGTTATAAGTAAAGTGGAGCAAGTTATCAAAAAGGCTAAAGTTGGTAATTTGGTCATCTTGGATGAATTTTTGACCACTGCATATCCTACAGTTAATTACACAAAAGAGGTGTTGCCAAGTCCACAGTTTCTTATTTCAGACGATCCCGAATATATCCGTGTTCCCGAAGCTATTGCAATGCAAGAAAATGTAGCTCCTGGAGCAGTAAGATTGTATGTATACAATGTAAATGGTGTAAAAGAGCCTCAACAGATAAAAACAAAGATTACGGCAGTAATTAAAAATACAGGTAAAGAGAAAATGACTTTGCGTATGCTAAAGTATTCTTCTCAAAAACCATCAACCAATTATTTTGAAATTGGAAAAAAAGGTTTGGAAGATTATTTCAAATCTGATGTACAGAATGATGTACGCTTTATCCAACCAGGAGAAGTTGTTTCTATCGACCAACAATTGGAAAAAAATATTGTAAGCTACGATGAATTGGTACATGGATTCTATGAATTTGTAGTAGATCAACCTGCTCAGATCAGTGTATTGCAGACATCACCTGAGAAATCGGGGCCACAAGCGTATGCGCAGATTAAAACTGTAATTCCGCATAGCCATGCCAATGCAGGACGTGGAATTTTTGGAGTTTCGAATTACAAGATTACGGCTACAGATACAATTAGTACAGCCAGTGGCGTGACACAATTAGTTATTGCTGATGGAAAAACTGATCCTTGGATCACGGGTACTATTGGGGAGAAGAAAGAATTTGCAAAGAACGCAGGTAACTACGGTGTGATGTACCACACGAAAATCAAGTGGAAAAGTACAGAGGGTAAAGGTTTGGCTTTAGTAACTTGGAATTCACGCTCGGCAGATAACCAATGGTGTGGCGGAATGGGTTTGACAATGAGTTTGACGAACCCTGATGGGTCTAGTACTGTTCGTCAATTACCCAACAATGCCTTGATTACTAAAGCAGCTCCAGAAGCTATTTTAGTGGAAATCTATAAACCAGATCCTACAAAAGAGATTCAAGAAATTGATTTCATTTACTCTCCTCCAGGAGCGTCTTGTTTACCAACACCTTTAGTACTAATCCCAGTTAATTTATAAGTGATGTTTAAGCGTATTATTAATTTATCTCTGGTTTGCTTGTTGTTAGCTTGTAGTAAGGGTGAAGACTCTAAGACTACACCTGAAGAAACAAAGCCGAATCCCGAACCAACGGAGAAATATACATTTTTAGAGAACGAGGTTCGTCCAGCAAGCTCATTAGCTTGTTTTGCGGGAGCTTACTATCGCAAAGTGGTGAGTAGTAAAGATACTTGGATAGGTATCAGTGGTGAGGTTACTTTACCAACTATCAAATTCGATGAAATCAGATTTAATCCAGCTAAACCTAAGCAGTACCTTGATAATCCTTCGGTGTATATGGGTGGAAGTATGGACGGTCAAGAGACAGATATCGGTTTGACTTGGGAAGTAATCCGCCACGAAAATGGCGCGGTATCAGAAGAAAGAGTAGCTTTTCGTCCCTTCCTTCGTCGTGCTTCACACAAATCTGGTCAAGCAAGTTTGTATGTGAATGCACCAGCACAAAAGGAATACTACTGGTATCCGGGCGAAAAAGTTGAAATGTCCGTAGAAGTAATTTCGAATGGTGTTTTGAAATTGAGTATAAAAGGAGCAGGGAAAAGTTATGAGACAACTTTCGAAGCGGCTGGATATACATTGACAGGTGTGGGTGAGTTCAAGCGTGTCAACGCGATTGACCAAGTAAGCAACGAAGGAAAGCCAGCGCAATATACAGAAGCAGTGGTTAGTAATTCGAAATGGTCTTATACAAATTTAATACGTCGTCAAAAAGGAGAACGCGTTGTCGTACCAATGCACAATGGGCGTATGACGAGTATGCTTTGTCCAGCTACTAAACATTTCTCTATAGAGCAAAACGAGGAAGAAGCCAAAGTTGGCGCAGAAACAATTTCAATCAGCGGGAAAGGATTTTAGAGATGAATATTAAATCAATTTTAATCCTTTCGTCGGTATTTTTCACTATTGGTTGTGCTAATAAGGTGCCAGATGAGGCGGGCAATGTAAATGCTTCTACTTCATCAAAGTGGACGTATTTGGATAATGAGATCAAGCCTGAATTTTCGTATACATGTTTTCAAGGAGCTTATTACCGTAAAACGGTAAGTAGTAGAGATCATTGGATAGGAATCAAAGGAGAGGTAACATTACCGACTATTAAGTTTGATGAGTCACGAAAAAACTCGGCTAAGCCAGGTCAATATTTGGATAATCCTTCTGTTTACATGGGCGGACATATGGATGGACAGGAGACAGACATAGGTTTGACTTGGGAAGTAATAAAACATGAGGATGGTAGTGTTTCTAAAGAAAGGTTAGCATTCAGACCATTTTTTAGAAGAACCGATCATAAATCAGGACAAAAAGATGTGTGGATCTATGCTCCTGCCAAAAAGGAATTTTATTGGTATCCGGGAGAAAAAGTAGAAATGTCGGTTGAAGTGGTGAAAGATGGATTGGTGAAGATTAGTGTGAAAGGTGCGGGAAAACATTTTGAGGAAACTTACGAATGTGCTGGTTATACCTTAAACGGAATCGGGGACTTCAAACGTGTCAATGCGATTGATCAAGTTCGCAATGAAGGGAAACCCGCTCAACCAACGCAAACTAAGGTATCGGATGCGAAATGGTCTTACACTACACTGATTAGAATGCAAAATGGAAAGCGTTTAGAAGTGCCGATGCATGCAGGCCGATTTACCAATATGCGCTGTCCAGATGTGAAATTCTTTGAGGTGAATCAATCATCAAAAGAAGCTAAAGTGGGAGCGGAAGAGATTACTATTAGTGGTATAGGCTTTTAAGACCAATAGCTATGGTAAAATATAGAAATTTGAGTGTGGATTTTTTGCGTGGTCTAGCCATCTTTGGGATGGTGTTGGCTGCGGTGATTCCGTGGACTGCCGAATTCCCCGGCTGGATGTATCACGCTCAGGTGGGACCTCCAGATTTTACGTTCAATCCTAATAACCCTGGGATTACTTGGGTAGATTTGGTATTTCCTTTCTTTCTATTTGCCATGGGTGCTGCTTTCCCTTTTGCACTCAAAACTAAGTTAGCGAATAAGGAATACTTAACCATTGTACAAGGACTTTTGCGCAGGGGAGCGTTATTGGTTTTCTTTGCTATTGCATTAGCCTATTTGACACCTGCAAACCTTACTGCTGCACCTTGGGTAAATTATCTAACTTCCTTAGCTACTTTCTTTTCTTTCTTCTTGGTGTTTATGCGATTTGAGGGAACAGCATTTAAGAAATATGGTTTACAGCTATTAGGTTTTATAATAATTGCTGCATTAACTTATTACCATAGCGAAATCCTAGGAAATACATTTAGCAAAAGTAAAAACAATATAATCATATTGGTGCTGTCAAATATGGCTGTATTTGGATCGGCATGTTGGTTGTTTACGGCTTCTAACTTTTACCTGCGTATAGCTATTATGGTTGCCTTTATGGGCATCTGGTTTACACATTCTCTTGAAGGAAGCTGGACTGCTACAATTTGGTATTTTCATCCAGATATCAAATGGTTCTATAATTTTTCTTTCCTGAAATATTTATGCATTGTATTGCCAGGCTCTATTTTAGGAGATTTGGTATTAAAATACAAGGAAGTTACAAACAAATTGTATAAGCCAAAAGAAGTGAAATCCGCGGGCGTTGTAGCTTTGGCGAGTTTTGCTTTCGTGGTATTTCATGTGGTTACCTTATATACACGTGAATTGTCAATTAATCTTGCTGGTCACTTTTTGTTCATTGCTTTATATCTATGGTACTTCCGCAATAAAAATGAAGGACAGATCTGGTTTTACAAAGTGTTATTAGGATGGGGATTAGCTTTTGCGACAGTTGCCTTATTTTTTGAACCATTAGATGGAGGAATCAAAAAAGATCCTTCGTCATTTTCATATTGGTTTTTAACTAGCGGCCTTGCCTTCATCTTTTATGTTACTTGCGATTATTTGACTAAGGTACATTCTTCTAATAGGGTGATAAGTGCTTTGGTTAAATGTGGGCAAAATCCCATGATTGCGTATTGTGTGACCTCATTTTGTATTACCCCTGTATTGGGCTTGATTCAAGTACTGCCCATTCTGGACAATTTAGCCGCAGAGAGTCCTTTTCTAGGCTTGATTCGCACGGTATTATTTATGTTTTTAATGATATGGATTACCAATATAGCTACGGATAAAAAGTGGTTTTGGAGATCTTAATATTAACTGTTTTTGAAATGAAAAAAAACTTGTTTGCTGTCATATGTGGTCTTTTCGCACTAGCGCAAGTGAACGCACAGGAGGCAACTAAAGTAGATAGTAATTACATCTTTTCTGGATTCACGGAGAAGCTAGAGATGTTTAATAAACTCCCTGTTCGTAAAGGCGCAATTGTTTTTGTGGGGAATAGTTTGACAGATGCAGGCCGTTGGAATGATATCGCTCCTGAATTACCAATCTTGAATAGAGGAATTAGTGGGGATATTTCATTTGGCGTAGTCGCTCGTTTGGATGAAATAATCAGACATCAGCCCAAAAAAATATTTTTGATGATCGGTGTAAATGACTTGAAACGGGGAGTGCCTACTTCTTACATCATCAAGAATTACTATAGAATAGTAGAGAAGGTACAGAAGGAATCTCCAAAAACTAAAATCTACTTAAATAGCATTTTGCCTATCAATGAAAGCAAACTTATCGAGGCGTTTAAATTAGTGAAAAATACAGATGTCGCTATTTTGAATGCCGCATTGAAAAAGATTGCTGCCGAGAAAAAGAATATTCAATTTGTAAATCTTCATGAGATAGTAACGGACAAAAAGGGTCAGCTTCGGGAGGAAATTACACCAGACGGAATCCACTTGGAAGTTGCGGCATACATTGAAGTAGTAGATTATTTGAAAAAGATAAAGGTATTATAACATGAAATATTGTATTGCATTCATTCTTACGCTATTTGTGGGACAAGTTGCTTTTTCACAGAATACAAAAGATATGTCTCAAGACAGCACTTACAAAAATTGGTACTATGAGTCACGCGAAAAACTGTATCAAAACATAAAGAAGACTAAGGTCGATGTGGTATTTTTTGGTAATAGTATTACCGAGAGAGGACCTTGGCATGAGCTTTTTTCGAACTATAAAATTGCTAATCGTGGTATTGGAGGTGATAATACATTTGGGATGAAGGCGCGTGTAGCAAACGCGGTATCATGCAAGCCAAAGAAAATCTTTTTGATGATGGGAATAAATGATATCGGGCGGGGGCATGCTACATCATGGACATTGAAAAACTATGAAGAAATCATCAAAATCATTAAAGAAATAAGCCCCAAAACGAGGATATATATACAAAGTACATTGCCTCTCAACGAGGCTAAGATCCAATATGATTACCAACGCGGTAGAGAACAAAATATTAGAGCATTGAACGATGGTATTGTTCAATTGGCAAAAAAATATAAGGTGCAATATGTAAATGTAAAGGAAGTGTTGGCGAATGACTATGAATTGAAGTCAGAGTATACCAATGACGGCATACATGTAAACATTGACGCTTACCTGGCATGGGCAAAATATTTGAAAGATAAGAAGTATTTATAATGAGGATAACGGGAACTTTTATTGACGAGATAAGTCATGACATACCTCACCAAAACTGGGGTAGAGAAGAGTGGGATAGAGATTTCGCTCATATGAAAGCGATAGGAATAGATACTGTCATTTTGATCAGAAGTGGGTATAGACGTTTCATTACCTATCCTTCCGCATGGTTGCAAGATCAATATGGCTGTTATCAACCACCAGTGGATTTGGTAGAAATGTATTTGCAATTGGCCGAGAAACATGGACTGAAATTTTATTTTGGGCTTTATGACAGTGGCAAATATTGGGATACTGGTGTGATGCAACATGAAATCGATGCTAATCGATATGTCATCGATGAGGTATGGCAAAAATACGGGCACTATTCAAGCTTTGCGGGTTGGTACTTAAGTATGGAAATCAGCCGTCAGACTAAAGGAGCGGCAAGTGCATTCCGTATCCTAGGTGAGCAATGTAAAGGCGTAAGTGGCGGTCTACCTACTTTTATTTCCCCTTGGATCGACGGCAAAAAGGCGGTAATGGCTGCATCCTCGAATTTAACCAAAAATGACGTCGTGTCTTTGGAGCAACATGAAACAGAATGGAATGAGATTTTCCATGAAATCCATACTTCTGTAGACGCAGTAGCTTTCCAAGATGGACACATTGACTACCACGAGTTGGAGGACTTTTTTACAATCAATAAAAAGTTGGCGGATAAATACAATATGCAATGTTGGACAAATGCAGAGTCATTTGATCGTGATATGCCTATTAAATTTTTACCTATCAAATTTGAGAAGTTAAAACTGAAACTGGATGCGGCGCGACGTGCAGGATACGATAAGGCGATTACTTTCGAGTTTTCACATTTTATGAGTCCACAGTCTGCGTATTTGCAAGCTGGACATTTGTACAATAGATATAAAGAATATATAGAAACGCTATAGATTGGTGATGGAAGAATTTGTTAAAAAATATAAAAGTGAATTATTAGAGAATGTACTTCCATTCTGGGAGAAATATTCAATAGACAAAGAATTTGGGGGATATTTTACATGCCTAGAGCGTGATGGCTCTGTGTTTGATACGGACAAATTCATGTGGCTTCAAGGCCGTCAGATTTGGACGATGTCTACCATGTACGACAAAGTGCAAGCCAAAGAAGAATGGAAATCGATAGGGGAACATGGTGCACGTTTCATCCTAGATCATGGACGTGATGCGAATGGCGATTGGTACTTTGCCTTAGATCGTACAGGAAAACCTTTAGTGCAGCCTTACAACATTTTCTCGGATTGTTTTGCGACAATGGGATTAGCATCCTTGTACAAAATCACCAATAAAGATGAATACGCTCAAGTTGCAGTCGATACTTTCAACCGTATCCTGGAAAGACAGGTTAATCCAAAAGGAAAATACAACAAAGCTTATCCAGGTACTAGAAATCTCAAAGGCTTTTCTCTGCCTATGATTTTGAGCAATCTTTCTTTAGAGCTAGAACATATCGTGGGGACACAAACTGTAGAAAAGCTAATTGATGAAATCATCCACGAAGTGATGGAGGTGTTTTATCAACCAGAAAGCGGTTTGATTATGGAGAGTGTGCATTTGGATGGCTCTTTTTCGGATACCTTCGAAGGACGTTTGGTAAATCCAGGGCACATCATCGAAGCGATGTGGTTTATGATGGACTTAGCGAATCGCCGTGGAGATGCCAAATTGATGGATAAATGTATTCAAATCGCAATTCGCGCACTAGAATACGGTTGGGATCAGGAATTCGGAGGCATTCTATACTTCAAAGATATTTTAAACCGTCCACCACAACAGTTGGAGTGGGATCAGAAATTATGGTGGGTACATCTAGAAGCTTTGGTATGTATGGCTAAAGGCTATGCGTACACGGGTAATGAACAATGTAAAGCTTGGTTTGAGAAACTGGATGCATATACTTTTTCTAAATTCTCGGATCCTGTATATGGGGAGTGGTACGGGTATTTAAATAGACAAGGTCAGCCTTTATTAACTCTTAAAGGAGGAAAATGGAAAGGATGTTTCCATGTTCCTAGAGCATTGTATAAAATTTATGAAGCACTGGAATCTAAGGTTCCGGCTATTATATAGTATTGAATATCACTATTAAGACAATTTTTCTGAATGAATAATGTCTGCTTTATTCATTCAGAAATTCCAACTAAACTATGATAACAATTTATCAAAACCAAATTATCTAAATTAATGTATCTCAAATGAAAAACAGTGTCTTATTAATCCTAGCACTATTTACAGGGATTACTGTATTTGCGCAAGATATCATGTTGAAAGGTGTTGTAAAACACAAAGGAAATAAGGTATCAGGCGTGAGTGTTCTTGTAGAAGGTTCCTCGAGAGGAACAAGTACCAATGAGAAGGGGGAGTTCTCAATTAGCGTATCAAAAAATGAAACTTTGGTGTTTAATTTAATTGGTTACAACAAAAAGTCAGTTTTGTTAACAGGTCAATCGTTTCTTGAAGTCGAGTTAGAAGAAGTGTCTATCGATTTAGAAGAAACAGTAGTCGTAGGTTACAGTAGACAAAAGAAAGCCACCTTAACAGGGGCTGTTTCTGCTATTTCCGGTACCGAGCTAAAAGAAAGAAATGTAGCATCTCTTTCGAATGCTTTACAAGGGAAAATGCCCGGTGTGACCATTCAGCAAACTTCGGGACAACCAGGTGCTGACGGCGGTTCAATCCGTATACGTGGTATTGGCTCTATTAACTCATCTAGTTCACCATTGGTGTTGGTCGATGGTATTGAAATGGACATCAATCAAGTAGATATGAATGCGGTGGAATCAATTTCCGTATTGAAAGATGCTGCTTCTGCTTCTATCTACGGTTCAAGAGCATCAAATGGTGTAATCTTGATAACCACTAAAAAAGGTGCTGCTGGCAAAATCACAACTTCGTACAGCGGTTATGCGATGATGCAAAGACCTACAAGTATGCCTGATGTAGTATCAGCTTACGAATATTTGCAAGCTGAATTAGACGCTTGGGACAATGCGGGTATCTCGGTATCACCAAGTCAACGTGAACAGCAAATACAATTGATCGAAGATCAAAAGAAATATAAACCAGATAACTGGAATCGCTACGATACAGACTGGAAAGCGGAAACAGTAGAAGATTTCTCGTTGATGCACAACCATAACCTTTCCATCGCAGGAGGTAGCGACAAGTTGACTTTCTTCGGTTCAGGTTCCTACTTGAAACAAGATGGTCTAATTCCTAATAATAATTTTGACCGTCTAAATGTGCAATTAAACGCGGATGCTAAAGTATTGCCTTGGATGACTTTGGGATTAAATACTATTGTTCGTGAATCTAAAACTTTAGAGCCAGGTGCTAGTACGCCAAAAAGCATTATCAACAAATCATTATACATGTTGCCTACATTATCTGCAGCCAGAGAGTTAGATGGATATTGGGGATACGGTAAAAATGGTGACAATCCTACTGCTTTAGCGTATGCGAGTGGTACAAAAAATGCGCGTACGAATGAAAGAGTGTTGAACGGATCAGTAACTATTAATCCAGTTGAAGGATTGGAATTAATAGGTCAATATTCTAACCGTAGAGTGGAAGGTAGAAATACAAACTTAATCTTACCTTACAAAACATCTCTTCGTGGTAATTTATTAGGTATTTATCCAGCACAAGATAACTTAACAGAAAGCTGGAGCCAAACTATCCGAAACTATTACCGTACACAAGCTTCTTACGAGAAATCAGTAGGTAATCACTTCGCAAAATTCTTGGTGGGTTTCCAAGCTGAAGATCACAATTCTACTTCATTCTTCGGAAGCAAACAAGGTTTTGATTTAGAAAGATATTATTTGGATAATGGGGATGGTGCAACAGCTACTTCAGGTGGTGGTGCCAGCAGCTGGGCGATGCAGTCAGGTTATGCTCGTGTGAATTATACTTTTGATGATAAATATTTGGTAGAAGCATCAGGTCGTTACGATGGTTCATCACGTTTTACTCCTGAAAACAGATGGGGTTTCTTCCCCTCAATTTCTGCAGGTTGGGTAATTTCGAAAGAATCGTTTATGGAAAAAACTTCAGGTGTGATTAATTTCTTGAAATTAAGAGCTTCATACGGATTATTGGGTAACCAAGAGATTGGTAACTATCCTTACACGGCTACTATCAATACAGGTTATGGTTATTATTTAGGTGATGGCAAAGAGTTAGTACCAGGTGTTGCACAAACAACATTGTCTAATAGCAATATCAGCTGGGAAAAATCAGAACAATACAACGTTGGTTTAGATTTAAATGTGTTGAGCAACAAATTGTCGTTGACAGCAGATTACTATGTTAAGAATATCTATGATATGTTGTTGACTTTTGCGCTTCCATACTATGCAGGTATGCAACCAGCGTACACTAATGCAGGTGATATGGAGAACAAAGGTTGGGAAATAGCTTTGGCGTACAAAAACCAAATCAACGATTTCAAATACAATGTAACTGTTTCAGTAAGCGATAACCGTAATAAAATCACTAACCTTAATGGTTTAAATTCTCAAGATAAATCCATGATGGAAGGTTATCCAAATAATGGTATTTGGGGGTATTTGTCAGACGGTTATTACCAAGATTGGGATGATGTAAATAGCTCTCCAAAATTGAGTAACGCAGCACGTCCTGGTTATATTAAATACAAGAAAATCTTTGAAGGTGAAGGCATAGACCCTAAATTAATTGATTCTAGAGATCAAGTTTATTTAGGTGATCCATTTCCGCACTACGAATACGGTGTTAATATCAATTTAGCCTACAAAAACTTCGATTTAACAACATTCATCCAAGGTGTGGGCGAGCGTTCTACTTTCATGAGTGGTGTAGGTTTGAAGCCTTTTGCTAATGGTTCCAATTTATTCAGACACCAATTGGATTATTGGACACCAGAAAATCCAAATGCAGCTTATCCGATTTTGGTTCCTGAAGCAAACTCAGCAGACAACTTCGTAAGATCGGACAAATGGGTGAAAGATGGTTCATATATGCGATTGAAAAATGTGGTTTTAGGATACAACTTCCCGAACTCTATCTTGAAAAAAGCAAACTTCAGTAACCTTCGCGTATATGTAAGTGGTCAAAACTTATTTACGAAGAGCAATTTCTATAAAGGATATGATCCTGAGGTTTCTTACTCAGGTAGCGTAGGTGGAGAATTTTATCCTGTTATGCAGACCTATACATTAGGCGTGGACTTCAAGTTTTAAACCTAAAAAACAGACTGGATTTTGATTTTAAAACCGTGTATTATGAAACTAATAAGAAACAAAACGTTCAAAAAATATATTTTCGCTATCTGTAGTATGGGTGTCTTGGGTGCAACTACTATAGGATGTAGCAACTACTTGGATAAGGAACCTTTAAGTGATTACTTATCTTCCAATTTTTACAACAATGAAGGTGCTATTAAGCAGGGTGCAAACGGATGTTACCAACGTCTGAAAATGAATCATACCAGCAGTAGCAGTAGTAATATTCCATTGTCAATTCTTTGGGATATGTATACGCCTTTCGGAATTGAGCGTGCCGATAATGCTTCTATAGGCGCTGGGACTTTAGATTTACGTTCTAATTTCACTATTGAATTTATATGGTCTACCTTATACACTTCTGTAGCGCGTTGTAATACGGTATTATCAGGAGCTGAGCCTTATATCAATCAGTTGAATGACAATTCAAAGGTATTGTTGGCAGAGGTAAAAGTATTGAGAGCACATTACAATATGCAGTTGGTAAGTTTGTTTGGCGATGTACCTTACTTCACAAAACCTGTGACGGATGAAGAATTGCGTAACGCAACACGTCAACCTTGGCAAGAAGTGGTAGATGCTATTATCCAAGATTTGGATGAGGCTGCTGCTGTATTGCCTTGGAAGAGCAATGAGTGGGGACGTGTAGACAAAGCAGTAGCTTTAGGCTTAAAATCGCGTATTGCCTTATATGCAGGATCATGGAATAAATTTGGACATGGCTTAGACGCGAAGAAAGATGCAGCAAAAGCTACAGAATACTTCAGAATTTCTGCTGAAGCTGCAAAACGTGTGATTGACGAAGGCGGTAGGACATTAGCTCCAAACTATAATGATTTGTTCACTCGTGTTGGTCAAATGAAGCCTGAGGTAAAAGGAGAAAACATGTTCTTCATGATGTTTTCTGACTTTGGTGATAAGAGTACACACTATATGTCGTTAGGTGAGCAGGTGCGTATGATTGGTCAAAGTGGTCGTTTCCCTACGCAACAATTGGTGGATACCTACGAAACAATCAACGGTAAGCGTATTGATGAAGCTAACTCAGGTTACGATCCTAAAAAGCCTTTTGTAAACCGTGACCCTCGTTTGAAATATACAATCTACACACACCAAGATACTATTATCGGTAATACAGGTAGCAACAAATTAAAATTCTTAATGGAATTGTATAAACCTGAAACCAAATCTTGGGATGCTGCAGGCAATGAGAAAATGGTTACCAATACAGATTATACTGGTTCGGTAGCTCAATACGGATATGTACAAAGTGGGGTAGGCTATGCATGGCGTAAGTACAATCATTTTGATGATGAAGGTTCAGCTATCCCAACATATAATATCATTCTGATGCGCTATGCAGAAGTATTATTAAACTATGCAGAAGCAAAAATTGAGATGGGTGAAATGGATGCTACAGTGGTAAATGCAATTGACCAAGTACGTGCTCGTGTAGGTATGCCAGGAATTTTACAGGCTGATCCATCACGTGCAGGTAACGAAGCAAAAATGCGTCAGATTGTACGAAGAGAACGTAAAGTTGAGCTAATTAAAGAATCACTTTATTTCTTTGATATGCGTAGATGGAGATTAGGTGGCATCCAAAATGCTGAACCTACGTACGGTTATCCATTAGCAACAGGTGTAGTAGCAGGTCAAACATATCCTGATGGTTACACACAGGTTACACCGGATATGGTTCCTTCTTACGGAGGTACTGGTTCAGAAAGAGATCTGAATGATGTGGCTAGCTATGCAGCATATGCAGCAAAACTTCGTGTAAGAGATAGAAGCAGAACATGGGAAGATAAATTCTATTTGTGGCCAATTCCGCAAACGGAAATTAACAAATGCCCTTGGTTGACGCAAAACCCTGGTTATGGTAACTAATTTTTAAGATTATTTTATGAAAACGATATTAAATATTAATAGTTTTTTATTTGGACTGGTGATGCTTTTCATAGCATCATCCTGTTCAAAAGAAAATGAATTGTCCCGCGAATACCAAGATGTTAAAATCGTCGGTGTAAAAGTGGATAATCAATTGTATACGCCGACTTATTCTGAAGACCAAACGGTAGTAACACTTCCGGCAGGTCGTGATCTTTCGAATGTGAAAGTGGAATTGTTGGTGGTGAATGGCTCAGTAACCGATTTTGAGAACAACAAAGAATACGATGTACGCAAACCTATCAATGTATCTCTGGAAGGTCTTAATGGAAAAAATGCAAATACAACATTGAAAATTGTATCGGCTCCATTGTTATCTACTTTTATTATTGAAGGATTAAACATTCCAGCTTCTGACATTCATTCCAGTAGCAATTCCTTAATCGTTCAAGTACCTCAAGGTACAAACTTGAAAAACTTGAAAGTAACGATGGAATTCTTGAACGGTACATTATTAGATTTCGTTTCTGGTCAGGCCAAAGATTATACGAATCCAACGTCTTTTCAAGTAAAAGGCGTAGATGAAGCTACGGTATATCCTTTCGAATTTATTATTACTACGGAAATTGTAGGACCAGCAACGATCAAAAGTTTAACGATTAATGGTGTTACGACTGATTCTGTACAGATATCGACAGGAAATGTGGTTACTCCTTTTGTGCCATCGTTGGTAGATTTCTCAAAATCAAATGTGACGATTGAAGCTGGTTTCGGTAATAAAATCGAAGCGGGTTTCACAGGTACAAATCTGAACTTATTATCTGGTGCTAACAAAGTAAAAATCACGGGTTCTGATGGTGTAGAAAGAGAATTTACAATAGCAGTACCTAAATTATCATTGAAACCATTATTTACAAAAGCATACAGTGCATTTGGCTTCCCTGATAATGATTTGGTAGGTGTTGCGTTCAGTGGTAATAATATTGTGGTTTCAAATTACTCAGCTACTGCACCAACTGTGGTAGGTCCTAACTACTATAACTTCTCTGGGCAACATGTTGGAACTTTGGATAAAGCAGATATCAAAGCTGTACACAGTTTCAGAAAAATTGCGTCGGATTCAAAAGGCAAATTATTATTAGTAGATTTAGGTATCAACGATGCGACTCATGTCGTATATAAATGGGATAATCTAACTTCTAAACCAGTTCCATATTTCAGCTATTCGAAAACAAGTCTTGGATTTAGCTATGTGCCACGCTCTTCGGGTATTAGCATTTCGGGAAGTTTGGATGGAGATGCAACTATCACCATCGGTATGGCACAAAAAACAGATCTTTTGGTATGGACTGTTAAAAATGGCGTATTAAACCCTACTCCTCAGAAATTAACTTTACCTATTACAAATTTAGGTTACTATTGGGCAGCAGAGCCGCTTCCTAATGGACAGCCAGGATATGTAGTAGCAGCAGTAGGTAATACATTCTCTGGTATTATTTCGACAAACAATCTTTTGGCGGAGAATTTTAAATTATCTGGAATTTCTACCTCTGATTGTAAGGTTATTGCTTATGAAGGCAGAACTTACTTAGCGTACACTGCATATGTTTCAGGTAGAGGTGCGGTATTACGTATCTGTGATATTACTAGTGGCGAAGTAGCTGGCTTCTCTACTCCGATTTTAGACGATTTGATTCCTTCTACCAATCCAAATGGAAACTTAACAATGGACGTAGATATGACAGTTTACAATGGTAAATTATATGCTCTATTCTCTTGTACTAACATTGGAATGCGATTGTATCAATTAAATTAACATTCATACTCCAAACAGAAAAAGCCACTTTGAAAAGTGGCTTTTTCTATATTTTAAAAAAAATCTTATTTCGTATTCAAATTTGTCATTGTCAAGTTGATGCCAATGCTAACAAATGAATGCACCATTTTGACACTGTGTTCAATTAATGCAGGTAATTCTTTTTGTTCTTCTTTGTCAAAGGGTCCTAATACATAGTCTACTTGTCTGCCTTTAGGATAATTATCACCGATGCCAAAACGAAGTCTAGGGTAATTTTGTCCTCCACACAAAGCTTCAATGGATTTTAATCCATTATGCCCTGCCGCAGAACCTTTTGGTTTGATGCGCAGTGATCCAAATGGAATAGCGAGATCATCAACAATAACCAATATATTATCTATAGGAACTTTCAATTGTTGCATCCAATAATTGACGGCCTTGCCACTTAAGTTCATATAGGTGGTTGGTTTTATGACGTAGACATTATGCCCGCGCATTTTGAATTCTGTATAGTAGGCATGTTTCAGAAGAGACCAAGTAGTGCCAGCTTGTTTAGCTAGTTCATCTGCCACCATAAACCCTATATTATGCCTTGTGTCAGCATATTCACTGCCTATATTTCCAAGACCAACGATCAAAAAATTCATGCTACAAAGGTAAAAAATGATTTTATATGCAACGAAAAAAGGGCATCGATATTTCGATGCCCTTCATTTTTGCGACGAAGCAAAAATTATTTTTTCTTACCGCCTTTAGCAGCTTTAGCAGCTTCTTGCTCTGCTTGACGTAATGCACGTGACATGATTACTGATACGATAGTATCGTCAGCGTTGTTTAATACTTTTGCGTTCTCTAATTGAACTTGAGCTACGCGGAAAGATTTACCAACCTCTAAAGATTCCATAGGAACTTCGATAACTTGAGGAATGTTTGTAGGTAATGCTTTAACGCGTAATTTACGTAATTTTTGAACTAATTTACCACCCATTTTAACACCTGGAGAAGTACCAGTTAATTGAATAGGGATATTTAATGATACTTCTTTATCATCAAATAACTCTAAAAAGTCAATATGAGTAACTAAATCAGTTAATGGATGGAATTGAGCGTCTTGAACGATAGCTTTTACAGTTTTTCCTTCGATGTTTAATTCTACGAATACTACATCTGGAGTGTAAAGAACTGGTTTCAAATCAGCTGCGGATACAGATAGGTGAGTTTGAGTAGTACCACCGTAAAGAACTGCAGGAACTTGTCCTTGGTAACGCAATTCTTTTGCATCTCTTTTCCCTACGTTCTGTCTTACAGAACCGCTAATAGCAATTGATTTCATTTTGATAATTTTAAAAATTGAGTTGCAAAGATAAAGAATAATTCTTTCATTTCAAGGTCTTATTTTACTAATTTATCTATTAGGGAACTATATAAGTTCTTGACTTCTATTATTTACCAAAATTTGCTAACCCCAGAGCTGACTTGATTAAAATTTTTAGTAAAGTTTTTGTTATACCATAATTTTTTTTCGTTTGTTCATTTTGTTTGATTATTTTTGAGTATAACCTACTTTATGAGTTTACTAGAAGATTTGTTAGAAGAAGTTCGGGCAGCAAAGACAACGATAACACGAAAATCAGCTTTAAATAAAGTGAAGCTGATGAGGACGTTATTCGACAAGGAAATGTTGACGTTGGGCGATCTTGTTCAAGACATGGGATTGAGTTTTCCTACAATGAATAGTCTGGTCTTAGATTTGCATCAGCGTAAAATGCTTGTGCCTAAGGATAAGGGAGAATCTATTGGGGGAAGAAAACCAGTTCTGTATCAAATCAATGATGGTATATTCAATGTATTGTGTGTGGAAATAGAGCGATTTGCAGTGCGCATGGTCGTGATGGACAACAATAATAATGTGTTGTTCGAGCCGAAGTCTTATCCATTTGAAATAAGTACACAAGAAAGCGATATTGAGGATTTGGTTCAAGTTATACTCCAATATTTTGAAGATAGACATATTGAAGAACAAAACATTTCGGCAATAGGATTGAGTATGCCAGGCCTCATCAATTTTAAAATCGGAACTAACCAAACATTTTACAGTAACAATTCCTTTAATATCTCAGACTATTTAAAACAAAAATTTGGGAAGCACGTTGCGATGGTGAACGATGTGAAAGGCGCGGCCATCAGTGAATTGGCTTATGGTGCAGCACAGGATAAAGAAAACGTATTGGTCATCCTAATGGATTGGGGAATAGGATTAGGAATTATTATCGATGGAAAAGTCTACATGGGTAACGAGGGCTTTTCGGGAGAAATGGGACATATGGTCTTTGTAGATGAGGGAGAATTATGTTATTGTGGAAAAAGAGGTTGTCTCGAAACTATCGCTTCCGGAGTGTATTTGGTTAATCAGGCTCGCGCTGATATTGAAAAGGGTGTTCCGACCTTATTAAAAAACCTAAAAAATCTTGCTGATCTTCAACCTCAACATATTATTCAAGTAGCAAATCAAGGTGATCAATATGCGATTGATTTAATTGCCAGCTTGGGGAATAATTTAGGAAAAGCGATTTCGTTACTTATACAGATTCTAAATCCTGAAGCGGTAGTGTTAAGTGGAAAATTTGCTAAAGCGGGATCTTTAATTACGATTCCAATTCAACAGAGTCTAAATAAATATACAATGAATGCCATTCGACAAAAATGTGAGATACAATTGTCTTCATTGGATGACAATGGCTATGCACAAGGGCTAGTGCGATACACAGTAGAAGATTATTTTAAAAATAATCTGGTTACTTTAAATATGAATAACTAACTCATTTTATACAATTAATTATATACGATATGGACAAACAAAATTCTTCAAGACGTGATTTTATCAAAAAATCATTGATTGGAGCTGCTGCCTTTACTATCGTCCCAAGATTTGTTTTGGGTAAAGGGTATTTGGCTCCTTCCGATCATCTTACTAAAGGAGTGATAGGGGTAGGATCAATGGGAAGAGGTCACTTTGGGTATGCAGGTACTAAAACTGTAGCCATTTGTGATGTAGATACTAGGCATTTGGCGCTGGCTCAAAATGCACTAGGAGGCGGTATTAAAGAGCATCATGATTTTAGAGATTTGATCCACAATCCAGAAGTAGATATTGTCCATATCGCGACACCTCCACACTGGCATGGATTGATGGCTCTTGAAGCGGCACGATCAGGAAAGGATATTTGGTGTGAAAAACCAATGACACGTACCATTGGTGAGGGTAAAAAAGTCAAAGAAGCTATTGCACAACATGGTAATATCTTTCGTTTGAATACATGGTTCCGCTTTGATGCCAACTTCTACGGTATGAATGTGCCTGTGAAGAAAATCAAAAAAGTAGTGGATACAGGAATGTTGGGTTGGCCGTTAAAAGTAACGATCAGCAAGCATACAGGTTTCGATTGGAAATTCTATTGGGTAGGAAAAGAAAATCTTCCAGTAGAACAAGCTCCGAAAGAATTGGATTACGATATGTGGTTAGGGCCTGCACCTTATAAACCATACAGCACGCACCGAGTGCATACTACTTTCCGCGGTTATTGGGATTATGATGGCGGTGGTCTAGGAGATATGGGACAGCATTATTTAGACCCTGTTCAATACTTCTTGGGTAAAGACAGCGAAAGTCCTATCAAAATAGAGGTTGATGCTCCTCAACAGCATTCGGATGCGGTGGGTACTTGGCGTAAGATTACCTATACTTATGCGGATGGCTGTCAAATTATATTAGATGGTGAAGGAACAGAAGTGGGTAAAGCCTATCTCGAAGGACCCAAAGGAAAATTATACCGAGGTTTCAAATCTGACATTCCAGATTTAGAACGTAAGCTGGCACAATATCCAGATCCTGCTCCTCAAATGACAGATTTTGTAGAAGCTGTGCGCACACGTCAAAAATTTGCATTGAACGAAGAAAATGGGTATTACTCCTGTACGTTGGTGAATTTGGGGTTAGCGGCTTTACGTTTGAATAGAACCTTACATTTCGACTCGGACAAGCAAGAGTTTGTAAATGATGAAGCAGCAAACAGATTGATTAATCAGCCAATGAGAGGTCCTTGGACAATGTAATTTTACCTATGAAAAAGATTTTTAATACTATATCGATATTATTGCTGTTGCAAACAGCATCTTATGCCCAACAGCCTGCTGGGCGTACAACAGAAACCAAAATTGCGGATGTATTGGCTCAACAGCCTGCCGAAGAGAAAAACAAATTCCTTTTGGCAATGGGTGAGTTGGAAAACTTTTCTTCCGAAGATGTAGCACAGTTATTACTTAAACTACGTTCTCAGGGACAAGACAATGCTACAGTTGAATACGCAACAAATTCATATGCATTGTATGTCATGCAGCCAGGTAAAGAAGCCGCTCGTGAGAAATATGCTAAAGGAATTTTGGCTGCATTGGACAAATTGAAAGATAATAACAATAAAGGCTATGCGCTGGAATTGTTGAAATTTTGCGGAAAGAATGAGGCTGTTGAAAAAGTTTCTACTTTCTTGACAGATGAATATTTAGCTGAAAAGGCGGCTCGTGTATTAAGTGCTATCCATACCAAAGAATCTGCTGCCGCTTTGAATAAAGCTTTAGCGGGGAATGTCACTGAAAAAACAGCTACGGCTATAATTGGCGCATTGGGCGAATTGAAAAATACGGATGCAGAAGACCGTATTTTAGAATTATTGAAAACATACCAATCGGATAATTTTCAATATAATGCTTATGCAGCATTGAGCAAATTAGGTACTTCTAAGTCGTACGATGTACTATATGCTAGAGCAAAAGCAAATGATTTGGCTTTTGACCGCACAAATGTTTCCGCTTTGTTGTTAGAATACGCAAACAATTTAGCGAAGAATGGCGATACTAAATTAGCGCAAAACATTGCTTCCAGAGTGTATAATGAAGCTTCTGCTGACAAAGCTATTGGAGCTAAGGTAGCAGCGTTAGAGTTATTAGCTCGTGTAGATGCGAAAGGGCAGCGCAAAAACTTGTTGGCTTTAACTAAGGATGAAAATCCGATTTTAAGAAATGTTGCTTTAGGTTTGTTAAGCTCGAATGTAACAGCTTTAGAAATGAAGAATATTACTTCTTCCTTGGTGAAATTAAATCCAGAAGCACAAGAAAGCGTGTTAAATTTCTTGAAAACAAATGACGCTACCGCTTCGGTTAAAGTTTTAGAGAAAAGTTTAGCTAAGATAAAAGGGGAAGATTCACGTATTGCCGCATACAATACATTATCTACTTTGACTAAAGGCAACAATACCGAATTTGTTATAAAGCAGATTTCTTCTGCTTCAGAGAAAGAATTGGCTGTGCTGAAAACATTATTGTTAACAGCTAATGACGCGAAAACTATTGATGTGGTTAATGCTTCACTGGCTTCAGCGGATGAAAAAACACAATTAGCTTTATTAGATGTATTAGCCAAACGCTCGAATGTCCAATCTTCTTCTGAAATATTCAAGTTAATAAATACTTCGAATGGCGCAGTAAGAAGTGCCGCTTTTGCCGCTTTGCCAAATGTGGTGAATGATAGCGATTTCAATACTGTAGCCGAACTATTGGGAGAAGCAGATGAGAAAGAGGTAAAATTAGTACAAGAAGCTGCGATTGTTGCTTTGCAAAATAACGCTGACAAGCAAAATATCGTTAAGAAATTAGCTGCTAATATTTCACGTTCATTAGCACCTTCATCAGCACGCTATTTCCCAATTTTTGCGGGAGAAGGAAGTGCTGAAGCATTGCAAACCGTTAAGAATTATATTGGAACAGATAATCCTCTTCGTGTTGCAGCCATCAACTCACTAGCAAATTGGTCAAATCCTTCTTCTTTGGAAACCTTGACGACACTATTGCGTCAAGAAAAAGATGCTTCTGTTTTCAATACGGTGTTCAATGGCTTTATCAAGCAATTGAATGCAAGTTCAGTGAATAATGATCAAAAAACAATCTTATTGAAAGATGCTTTTGAGTTCGCACAAACTGCAAGACAAAAAAATACGGCTTTAGCAAGTCTTAAATCAACAGGTACGTATTCTGCCTTAGCATTCGCTAGCAAATTTTTGAATGACAATGATTTGAAAGGTACGGCTACAGATGTGGTAATGAATATTGCTTCGGATAACAAATCGTTCATTGGTACCGATGTACGTAATTGGTTAGAATCTGCTAAAAATAATCTTTCGGGTTCTGAAAGTTCTTATTTGCGTGAAGCTATCGTCCGTCATCTGGCCGAAATGCCTAAAGGTGAGGGTTACGTTGCTTTATTCAATGGAAAGGATTTGACAGGTTGGAAAGGTTTGGTAGAAAATCCTATCAAACGCGCTAAAATGTCTGAAAAAGAATTAGCAACTAAGCAAGCGGATGCGGATAAGAAAATGCGCGAAAGTTGGTCTGTCGAGAATGGAAGTTTAGTGTTTTCAGGACATGGCGATAATATTGCTACTGTAAAACAATATGGTGACTTTGAGCTAATATTGGATTGGAAGTTAGACAAAAATGGTAAAGAGCCCGATGCAGGGGTGTATTTGAGAGGAACACCTCAAGTACAGATTTGGGATATCTCCCGTACAAATGTAGGTGCACAAGTCGGTTCGGGTGGTCTGTATAATAACCAAAAACACGCATCAAAACCTTCTAAAGTAGCGGATAATCCGCTTGGCGAATGGAATAACTTCAAAATTCGCATGGTAGGGGAGAAAGTTTGGGTTTGGTTGAATGGTGAGTTGGTTGTAGATAATGTAACCTTAGAAAACTATTGGGATCGTAACCAATCAATTTTCCCAACAGAACAAATCGAATTACAAGCACATGGCTCGCGCGTATGGTATCGTGATGTGTACCTAAAAGAATTGCCTCGTAAAGTAACGTGCTCTTTAAGTGAGCAAGAGAAAAAAGAAGGTTTCGAAATGCTGTTTGACGGAACAAACTTGGATAAATGGACGGAATCTCCAGCTTACGAAATTGATGCTGAAGG
Organism: Sphingobacterium sp. SGL-16; assembly: GCF_011043515.1. Taxonomy (NCBI): domain Bacteria; kingdom Pseudomonadati; phylum Bacteroidota; class Sphingobacteriia; order Sphingobacteriales; family Sphingobacteriaceae; genus Sphingobacterium; species Sphingobacterium sp. SGL-16. The sequence goes on from NZ_JAAKGQ010000004.1 coordinate 34,909, forward strand.
CTCTTTGCGTGCAAATCCAGATGCCAAATTCGGTAAGAACATATATACCAAAGAACAATATGGTGATTTTGTATACCGTTTCGAATTCAAATTAACTCCTGGGGCCAACAATGGCGTAGGTATCCGTACACCCATCGAAGGGGATGCTGCTTATTTAGGTTATGAAATTCAGGTATTGGACGACAACGCAGATGTATACAAAAATTTGCAGCCGTACCAATATCATGGTTCTGTATATGGAATCATTGCTGCTAAGCGCGGAGCTTTGAAACCTTTGGGCGAGTGGAACGAAGAAGAGATTCGTATTCAAGGTTCTAAAATTAAAGTAACATTGAATGGAAAAGTAATCGTAGACGGAGATATCAAAGAGGCTACAAAAAATGGTACAGCTGATAAGAAAGATCATCCAGGATTAAAGCAAACTCAGGGACACATTGGTTTCTTGGGACACGGTACGGAAGTGTTTTTCAGAAATATTCGTATTAAAAAATTGTAATTAGTTTTATATTTTATAATTGGTTTCTTAGGGGTGAACAGTATGTTCATCCCTTTTTTTTGACGGGAATATATAATAAAAGAGGTATAAAACAAAAGCGGGATAAAATTTGCATTTTATCCCGCTTTTGTAAACAAATATCTATGGATATTATTCTACTTCGAATAAGTCAGAAATTGAAGAGTGTTGGTTTACGCTCTTAATTGCTTTAGCAAATAAATCTGCAGTAGATAATACTTTAATTTTAGTTGAGTTTTTAGCTTTTTCAGCATCTAATTGAATAGTATCTGTTACGATCATTTCTGTCAATACAGAGTTTTCAATTGTTTCGTAAGCTTTACCAGATAATACAGCGTGAGTACATACCGCTCTTACTGAATTAGCACCATTTTCCATAATCAAAGCGGCAGCTTTTGAAAGAGTACCTGCAGTGTCACAGATGTCATCGATCAATACCACGTCTTGACCAGTTACATCACCAATGATAGACATAGATTCGATTTCATTGGCACGTTTACGACGTTTGTCACAGATGATTACTTCCGCATTGAAGAATTTAGCAAATGTACGTGCGCGGTATGATCCACCCATGTCTGGAGATGCAATTGTCAAGTTAGGAAGATTCAATGATTTGATGTAAGGAACAAAAATCACAGAACCATCTAAATGATCAACAGGGATATCGAAAAATCCTTGAATTTGAGCAGCATGCAAGTCCATTGTCATGATACGGCTAGCTCCAGCAGCAGTGATCAAGTTTGCAATCATTTTAGCACCAATAGCTACACGAGGTTTGTCTTTACGGTCTTGACGAGCGAAACCAAAATAAGGTACTACAGCAGTAATATAGTGAGCTGAAGCTCTCTTTGCTGCGTCGATCATCAATAATAATTCGAAAAGATTGTCGGTAGGTTGGTTGGTAGATTGGATTAGGAATACGTCAGCTCCTCTTACAGATTCATTGTAGAACGGTTGAATTTCGCCGTCACTGAATTTCGATAGTGTCTTTTCTCCTAAGGCTTTCCCGTACGATTGGGCGATTTTTTCTGCTAGTTCCTGAGTTCCTGAACCTGCAAATAATTTAACCGTGTTAAATTGCAAAGGCATGGTGTTGTTGTATTTATATGTTTTTATGAATGATGGACAAAGTTAGACAAATGAAATCGAAAATAAAAAGACTATAGTGAGAAATAAAAACACCTTTGTTTAGTTAGTGAATTAGCGTAAAAAGAAAAAGAGAGCTACAAAATTTGTAACTCTCTTTTGTTGTCCGACCTGGATTCGAACCAAGACAAACAGAACCAAAAACTGTCGTACTACCCTTATACTATCGGACAATCCCTCGAACCTTTCTACTAGAAAAGACTAGTATTTCGTTCGTTGTGCAAAGATAAAAACTCTGTTTAAAATGTCAAACACTATTTTATCTTTTTTTAAATTTTCATAAAAACAAAAAAGAGAGCTATTCTTCATAACTCTCTTTTGTTGTCCGACCTGGATTCGAACCAAGACAAACAGAACCAAAAACTGTCGTACTACCCTTATACTATCGGACAAACATTATCAAACTTTTGTGTCATTGTTCCTTGTTTGACGATGCAAATATACGCTGATTTTTTTACTCGTCAAATTTTTTTTGCTTCCTGCACGTATCTCTGTTGATTTTCAGGACAATATTTTTTATTCGTTTATGCCCATTATATCATTTGAAGTCTCCAAAAGTGTAAAGCTGTGTTAAAATATGATTTATTTATTCATTTGTATCAATGTATTCCTTATTTTCGAATCGAGTTTATAAACAATTAACCGTTTGTTGGCTTGATTTGTCGAGTAACTACTCAAAATATAAACGGAAGCCTGACAAATCTATTTTCTAGAGCAATTAACATATATGATGAATTACAATAAGATTAACAATCTGCTGGGATGGCTTTGTGCTTTCGTAGCTACACTTGTTTATGTCGTGACTGCTGAACGCACCGCGAGTTGGTGGGACTGTGGGGAGTTTATCGCTTCTGCTTACAAGATGCAGATCGTTCACCAACCTGGAGCTCCTTTGTTTTTGATGATTCAAAACATCTTCTCGAATATGGCGATGGGGGATAAAACCCAAATTGCGTATTGGATGAATGTGGGATCTGCGGTTAGTTCTGGGCTTACCATATTGTTCTTGTTTTGGTCAATTACCGCTTTAGGACGTAAAATCTTTGTAGGAAATGCTAATTTATCCACCGCATTAAATCCCACGCAAACTATTGTAGTAATGGGAGCAGGTGTTGTGGGAGCATTAGCTTATGCTTTTACAGATACATTTTGGTTTTCAGCCGTAGAATCAGAGGTGTATGCGATGTCTTCATTATGTACTGCTGTGGTTTTTTGGGCTATTCTGAAATGGGAAGTACGTGCTGATGAAGAAGGAGCGGATCGTTGGTTAATCTTCATTGCTTATGTTATGGGACTTTCCATAGGGGTTCACTTATTGAACTTATTGGTAATTCCTGCTATTGCATTGGTTATTTATTTCAGAAGATCTAAACAAATTACTAAGGTTGGTGCTTTTAAAGCATTTATGATTGGTGTTGTCGTTTTAGGACTTATCTTATGGGGCGTCATTCAATACTTAATTAAGTTTGCTGCGTTTACCGATTTATTCTTTGTCAATACCTTGGGCTTGGGATTCGGAACTGGAGTTACTTTCTTTGCTTTATTAGTTGTAGGTGGATTAATATTCGGTATTTGGTATTCCATCAAAAAAGTAAAACCTATTCTAAACATAGCTTTAGTTTCTTTAGGATTTATCATCTTCGGATATAGTTCGTTTGCAATGATTACGATTCGTGCTAAAGCTGATCCCACATTGAATAACTCGGATCCTGATAATGCTTTTGCATTCCTAAGTTATTTGAACCGTGAGCAATACGGAGATGAACCATTATTTAAAGGAAAATATTTCGATGCGAAACCAACAGACGCATTTGATGCAGGTAATGTATACCGCAAAGACAAAGATAAATATGTAGTAGCGCGTAAGAAAACAAAATATAGTTATGATCGTGAAACAATTTTCCCTCGTATCTACAGCGATAGAGGTGAACATGCTAATTTCTATAGACAATATTTAGGTTTGGGTCCGGAAGAAAAACCTACTTTTTCGGATAATTTAAAATTCTTCTTCGGTTATCAAATCGGGCATATGTACTTCCGTTATTTCTTATGGAATTTTGTTGGAAGACAAAATGACGTACAAGGTCACGGTTCTACATTAGAGGGGAATTGGATTTCGGGTATCAAACCTATTGATAATATGTTGGTAGGGGGTCAAAGTGATTTGTCTACTTCCGAAAAAGAAAATCCTTCACGCAATACCTACTTCTTCTTACCATTGATAATTGGATTTATTGGTGCTTACTGGCATTTTGGTAAAAAGCAAAAGGATGCTTTAGTAGTCTTATTGCTGTTCTTCTTTACGGGTTTGGCGATTGTATTGTATTTAAATCAGTCTCCATTACAACCTCGTGAACGTGATTATGCATATGCAGGATCGTTCTATGCTTTCTCCATTTGGGTTGGTCTAGGTGTTATCGCGATTTGGGAATTCTTATCTAAAAAAGTAAATGTGAAATCCGCTGCTATTGGAGCTACAGCTTTAGGTGTTTTTGCAGCACCCGTATTGTTGGCTTCTCAAAACTGGGATGATCACGATAGATCGGAGAAATCACTTTCGCGTGATATGGCATTAAACTATTTAGAGTCTTGTGCGCCTAATGCGATTTTATTCTCTTATGGAGATAATGATACCTATCCACTATGGTATTTGCAGGAGGTAGAGGGCGTGCGTACTGACGTGCGTGTCGTGAATTTGAGCTTGCTGTCATCGGATTGGTATATGCGTCAGATGATGAAAAAAGTAAATGATGCGGATGCACTTCCAATTAATATTGATCCTGAAAAAATTAAAGATGGTGTTCGTGATGTGATTTACTATTACGATTATCAAATTCCAGGAAATGTGGATTTACAGGCTGCTTTAGAAGTAATGCTTTCGGATGATCCACAGAATAAAGTGCCATTACAGTCTGGTGAAAGTGCTAATATTCTTCCTACTAAAAACTTGAAATTGCAAGTTGATAAACAAGCGGTATTAGCGAATAAAGCTGTTCCGGCTATTTGGCAAGATTCAGTGGTCGATTCATTGACATTCACTTATCCAATGGGTTATGTTTCTCGTGCAGAATTGTCGGTATTATCTATTTTGGCAAATAACAATTGGAAACGTCCTATTTACTTTACCACGACAACTCCTCAACAATTCTATTTGGGATTGGATAAATACTTGGTGTCAGAAGGTTTTGCTTTGCGCCTAATTCCTGTAGATACTAAAGTAGAGGATGCGGAACAAGGTGCGGTACAACATACGGAGGAGGTTTATGATAAAATCATGAACAAATACCAATGGGGTAATATTAGTAAAGCGAAATATTTGGATCCTGATACATACCGTTATTTAACATTCTATTTGAGTTCTATATTTGGAGAGACTGCACAAAACTTACTACAGGATGGTAAGAAAAAAGAAGCGCACGATGTAGTGTTGAAAGCTTACGAAAATCTTCCAAAGAAAATCTTCCAAATGGGAGAAGCTATGAGTTATATTCCGTTATTGGATGCCATGTATCAGACAGGGGAATCAGCTAAAGCAAAAGAAATTGCATTACGTAATTTGACGTATATCAAAGAGAACATGCATTATTTCGCTTCAAATCAATACATCAAAGATTTGTCGGCAGAACGTAATGTACGTTTAGCATTAGTAGGCTTACAACGTTTGAAAATGTTGGGTGAGCAATACAAAGATGCCGATGTGCAGAAAGCAACTGCAGAACTTTGGAAACAATACGGTTATTTCTTCGGAGAATAAACTGGATTAAACTAATAAACATAAAAGAGGATGTCGTAAGGCATCCTCTTTTGTCTTTCAGTAGAAAGTTAAAGGGTATACTTTCTATTTTTTATTCCAACTCTGAATAAAAAAGCCTATTTTTGTCCAAATAATCCTATAATGAAACAATCGATTTTATTAGACGGTCCTAAGTTTCAAATTACAATCAAAAGATTGTGTCAGCAATTGATTGAAAATCACGGAGATTTCTCGAATTCAGCAATTATCGGTATTCAGCCGCGTGGTATTTTTTTAGCTAATCGTATAGCGAAAGAGTTGAAAGAGATGTTGGGCAAAGACGTAGATACAGGTGTGTTGGATATTACATTCTTCCGCGACGATTTCCGACTTAAAGGAAATTCCCCTTTACTTGCCAACAGTACGCAGATTGATTTTATTGTGGAAGGTAAGAATGTGATTTTTGTCGATGATGTGCTTTGGACTGGTCGTACTATTCGTTCGGCAATGGACGCTATCCAAGCTTTTGGTCGTTCCAATCGCATTGAACTTTTGTGTTTAGTAGACCGTAGATTCTCCAGACAGATACCTATTCAGCCTGATTATATCGGAATACAAGTAGATTCAATTGACTCTCAAAAAGTAATCGTGAGTTGGGAAGAAGTAGATAAGGAGGATAGTATCGTACTGATTACGGAAAAGAAATAATTTTTTCAGCGAAAAATACTAATAAAATGCCAACAACAACAGAACAGTTAAGTACATGCCACTTATTAGGCATCAAAGACCTAACTGAGCATGATATTCAATTAATTTTAGATACAGCAGCAAATTTTAAGGATGTCCTGAATCGTCCGATCAAAAAAGTTCCTTCGTTAAGAGATATTACTATTGCTAATGTATTCTTCGAAAACTCCACACGTACACGTCTATCTTTCGAATTAGCAGAAAAACGTCTTTCAGCAGACACCATCAACTTTGCAGCGTCTTCTTCCTCAGTGAGTAAAGGAGAGACTCTAATCGACACAGTCAACAACATCTTAGCCATGAAAGTGGATATGATTGTAATGCGTCACCCTTACGCTGGAGCAGGTGTGTTTTTGAGTAAACATGTAGATGCGCAAATCGTTAATGCTGGTGATGGTGCACATGAGCATCCTACACAAGCATTGCTGGATTCTTTTTCTATTCGTGAGAAATATGGTGATGTAGCAGGACGTAAAGTGGCTATCATCGGGGATATTTTGCATTCACGTGTAGCCTTATCAAACATTTTGTGTTTACAAAAGCAAGGTGCTGAGGTGATGGTTTGTGGTCCGACTACATTGATTCCTAAATATATCACTTCATTAGGTGTAAAAGTAGAACATGACTTAATGAAAGCGTTGAATTGGTGTGATGTGGCGAATATGTTGCGTATCCAATTAGAGCGTCAGGATATTGCGTATTTCCCATCATTACGTGAGTACTCCATGTTATATGGATTAAACAAAGAAATCTTGGATTCTCTGGATAAAGAAATTACAATTATGCACCCAGGACCAATCAATAGAGGTGTCGAAATTACTTCGGATGTAGCAGATAGTCAACATTCGATTATTCTCGACCAAGTTGAAAATGGGGTTGCGGTACGCATGGCAGTTTTATACTTGCTAGCAGGAAAGAGAGGTTAAGGTTTTAACCTCTCTTTTTTTAGACTTCTTTTCTTGGTGGAAAGAAGAATTGCATAGGACTCAAAAGAAACAATGCCCATACGGCTTTCCCGACTAATATCAATTCATAAAATTTCATTTTCCGTGCACGAAATGCCAGAATTAAGCTAAGTGTAAAACTGACTATAAAGTTTACAAAACCAATTACACCTATTCCTACTACACCCCAGATAATCATATCTGTTGGTGCGCGTAATTCACTTCCGTAAATGCCTAAGGCTAGATTTCCACTAGCAAAAGTAATGTGGCGTATGTCAATGTTTAGTCCTAAAAATATCCCAATAGAGCCTGTCATGCCCATAAATACCCCAAACCATACGTTAGAAATAACACCAGCCCATTTCTTTTTGTACCAATCTGCAAATCGTTTCGTTTTTTCTTTTCCAAATACTTTCTTGAGAATTGGGTGTTGCTCAATTCTATAATAGAGAGAATGATGCTTATCCCGATTGGCTACACTTCCCGCAATAATCCCAGATAAGAATAAGAAAACACCTGCAATAGCAGCGTGCGCTATGGAAGGGGAATCAATAGGGTCCAAATCTGTGATAAGAGTACGCCATTTGGCAGAAGCTATATTGAAGTGAAAAAGCAGATCAATTCCTTTTATTAGTAGCCATGCTATTGGAAAGGCTAAAAACACATTACCCACAAAAGCTATAAATTGCGAACGAAAAACTTGGGAAAAGAAATGCGCGAAAGACCAATACTTGTAGTTTCGTTCTTCTTTACTTTCAGTCTTGCGTTCCAAAGCGCTGACTAATGCCGAAGCAGTCATAGCGGGCTGCTTGGTAGCTAGTGTACAGCCTAATAAATAAATTGCGGTGAAGCCTAATGCGTAGTTTAGACTATATAAAACTGCATGTCCAAAGATACTGGTGTCCACCTTAGCCAATAGTACTTTTATGACACATAGTATAGCTACAATACATCCACCACCACAGGCAGACCAAAACATTTTCGTGTATTCTTTCTTGGAAGTTGTTATATAATGTTCACCCGTCTGTGCGGTATGTTGTGTGATTTCGTAGGCTATGGATTGTGTACTTTCATTGATAAGCCTACGCACGTTCGTTTTGTTTGTATTTATACATATAAGCTTCTTTATTAGTGAAATCGTCTGTTCTACGCCTTCATTAGGCTCGTCTAATACCAAATAAGGAAGTGTCTCGCGGATCCGAGCCAATTGCTGACGCAATCGGAGTAAAGATTGATTCACTTTCATCGAAATCCCTAGTTTATGGGAATTATCAAAAGCATCATCGATATACTTTTCGCACTGACTTAATAGCACTATCAACTGTTTGTAATTAATGTCCGAACTAACCAGATAAGTATGATTTTGCGTACGAATATATTGGATAATAGCATCCATTTCTTGAAGTAGTCCAATAAATGGATTATCAAAATTCCGGTATTCCGGATTCATCTTGCTGACTTCGGTTTCCATTGCCCGTCCCGAAACACGCTGTGTCAAAACTTCCAACCCGTACAATATTTCCGAAATAGGATGATTGTTTTGTTCTAATTCGTAAATACTTTTTCCTTCAACCATTTCAAAGAGACGAATCAATTGTTCGTCTGGTATGCGCATAATCCAATCTGAATCTGTTCTAGAATAGAATATTTGGTTCAGTACGAATTCTAGAGATTCAGCAGGAGCTTGGTGAGGAATTATTTTAGCAATTAGCCTTCTTTTGACTTCGTACAAAAAATCATTGTAATTGATGATGCCGACATCCGAAATAATTTGATCGAAGTCTCTGGTCTGGAAGTTTAATGCATCTATTTTGGTAATTAATATTGTTTTGTATGAGGGCGTGGATTGCAATAATTCCAACAAATCATTAATTTCTACCAATAAAGAGTGTCTGTTTTTGCGATAGATATTTACGAGTTCAATTAAGAAGTCCAATCCATCAATTTCTTTATAAGTAGACTGTTCAAATAAGACTATTAACTCTTGTTTGGTCTGCGTCATGTAAGGTATGTATGTGTATTTGCTTGTTTAAAAAGCAATGAAAAATTACGGTTTTATATTGAAACACACAAAATCCTTCAAAGTTTTAATAAAATGCAACCTCTTGAAATAAACTTATCTAATGTGAAAAAATGTTAAATATTCTTATGTAATCCGACTTAATCGTAAAATTAGCGTTATAAAAGGTGTTTACTAACAGATGTTAACAACTTTTGAGGAAAACTTGATTCTTAACTACTAATTTAGTAGACTGAAGAATAGTATCTACATCACACTACGTGGGTGGCTATTTTGGGATGATTTTTTTAGAAATTTAGATAAAGAAAATACACCATTATGTACAAGAAAATTTACGGATTAGGTGTTGCATTGAGCTTAATGTCTGTTCCCGTATTTGGTCAACAAACAGCTTGGCAAGATATTAACAGAGCATATAAAACGGGATTGGAGTTATACGAACGTGGTAAGTTCAGTTCAGCAGCAAAGCAATTTGATAAAGTAGAGGAATTACGTACGAAATCGACTTTGCAATTGGATGAAACCGAAGAATTAACTTTAATCAAAGAAGGTGTACGTTTTTATCAGGCGGTATGTGCACTGGAATTGGGGGATTCGGATGCTGAAGGTCGTTTTCTGAAATACATTAAAGATTATCCAGCAAGTGCAAACTCCAAAGCGGCTTATTTTCAAATCGGTCGTTCGTACTATGCAAAGAAGGATTATCCTAAAGCGATAGAATGGTTTACTAAAATCGAAAGTAAAAATCTAGCTGGAGCGGAAAATATAGAATACCGTTTTAAACTGGGTTATGCGCAGTTTATGACGAATGACTATAAATCCGCGAAACCCTTATTCGAAAAGTTAAAAGACGAAAATAGTATTTATCAAGAAGCTTCTATTTACTACTATGCCTACTTGTGCTATTTGGATGCGGAGTACAAGACAGCTTTGAATGAATTTGAGCGCTTGAATGGTTCTAAAACTTTTGAGTCCACCTACCCTTATTACATCACAGCGTTGTACTTCCTGGACAAACGCTACGATGATGTATTGAGTTATGCGCTGCCAATTTTGCAAAATACAAAGCAAGAGTTCGAAACAGAGATGTTCCGTATTATAGGTGCGACGTATTTTATAAAAGGTGATTTAGCAAAATCAAAACAATACTACGATAAATTCCAGGCGCAAGATCAAGGTAAAACTCAAAATAACCAAGATAGTTACCAAATCGGTTACATCGCTTACAAATTAGGCGACTATAAAAAAGCAATCACCGAATTGGAAAAAATGACTGATCCGGATGAATATTATCAAAGTGCGATGATAACATTGGGTGATTCATTTATCAAGACAGGAAATAAACAAAGTGCACGTAATGCGTTCTTCAAAGCTTCAAAATTGGATTTTGATCCACAATTGAAAGAAGAAGGTTTGTTCAACTATGCGAAACTTTCTTATGAATTGGAATTCCACCAGGTTGCTTTGGATGCGGTCCAAGAATATTTGGATACCTACAAAAACAATAGGCGTAATGAAGAAGCTAAAACTTTATTAGCAGAAGTATTACTAAGTACTAAAAATTACCGTAATGCAGTAGATGTCTTGGAATCTTTTCCATTGACTTCTAAAGAAGCGAAAGCGGCTTATCAAAAAGTGACATATTACCGTGGTTTGGAGTTCTATAACGAGCGCGCCTTTGAAAATGGTATTTCCATGTTCATGCGTTCGGAAGCGAACCGTTATGACGAAGAAATCTACGCTTTAGCTGTGTATTGGAAAGCAGAAGCAATGTACGAAGTTCGCAAATACAAAGAAGCTGTAGCGAACTTTAATAAATTCCTGCAATTGCCTGCCGCACGTAAAACAGATGTTTATCACTATGCAAATTACGCATTAGCGTATGCGGCTTTTCGTAATGACAATTACAATACTTCAGCGAATTACTTTGAGCGCTTTTTATCAGGCGGTGGCAAAGACGGTATTGAATTGAATACAAAAAATGACGCTATTGCGCGTCTGGCAGATTCTTATTTTGCTACGAAAAATTACGGTAAAGCTATGTCTTACTATGACCGTTTGATTAGTTCAAATGCCCAAAGTCAGGATTACGCTTTATTCCAACGCGGAATTATCCAAGGATTACAAGGAAACAACGACGCGAAGATTGCTACGTTGAATTCTGTAATCGCAAAATATCCAAAATCAAATTACGCAGATGACGTAGCGTTCGAAATTCCTTACACTTATTTCTTAATGGGGAATTATGATCAAGCTATCAGTGGTTTGCAATCCATGGTGGAAAAATATCCGCGCAGTTCGTACGTTCCACGTGCCTTGTTGACAATAGGTTTGGTGCAATATAACCAAGATAATACAGATGCTGCACGCCAGACTTTCGAAAGAGTAGTAAGTCAATATGCTACAACAGACGAAGCTAAACAAGCGATTCGTTCGATTGAAAACATCTACCTAGATAAAGGTGATGCTTCTGGTTATATTCGTTATGCGACAGGGACGAATATTGGTAATCTTTCTCAAGCGGAGCAAGATGCCCACACATTTGGTGTAGCACGTAATTTGTTCGAACGTGGTAACTGGCAAGGTGCTGTAGAAGCAGTAAATGCTTATTTTGATAAGTTTCCTAAACCAATAAACGAGAAGTTCGCACGCTATATCCGTGGTGAAAGTTATGCGCAGTTGAAACAAGATAAGGAGGCTTTGCATGATTTCAATATCATCATGAATGACTGGACTTCGGCTTATACAGAAAAGACGCTAATTAGTGTTTCTAAATTACACTTGCGTAATAAAGCATATAACGAAGCTGTTCAAGTGTTGAAAAAACTAGAGTTGACTTCGGAATACAAAGAAAATTATGGTTTTGCGATTAAAAACTTATTGATCTCTTACTATAATATTGGTGATCCTGTAGAAACATTGAACTACGCTAACATCTTAAAAGGTTATGAAAAAGCTTCGGAAGAAGATATTGCTTTAGCACATTTATATGCTGCAAAAGCATATACTAGCCAAAACAAGACTGCTGATGCGACTAAAGAATTAAACTTAGCGGCATTGAAATCAAAAACAGAAACTGGTGCTGAAGCACGTTATTTAGTAGCTGAACAACAGTTGAAAGCAAAACAATACGACAAAGCTATTGAATCAGCTTTTGATATTTCAAATACATTCTCTTCTTACGACTATTGGGTAGCGAAGGGCTTTATTTTAATGTCAGATGCGTATGTAGGAAAAGGTGATAAGTTCCAAGCGAAAGCAACATTGGAAAGTGTAATCGAGAATTATGAAAATAAGACCGATGACATTCTTAAAACAGCGAAGGAACGTTTACAAAAATTGAAATAACAAGAAATAGGAAATAAGATGAAATTGCATAAAACAGTATTTAAGAATTATGCTATTGTAGCATTGTTATTAGGGGTAGGGCAACAAGTCTCCGCACAAGTTGATCCCGAAAGACCAGTAACGATAGATTCATTTGATGTAGTCCGTGATTACAAACCTATTCTTGCTGATGCAGTTAAGATTCGTCGTAGTCCGGATATGACTAACAAACGTGCATATATGCCAAAACTTACTTATGGTAATGTGCCCGATAAAAAGTTGGATATCAATACAGGTCTGAAAGAATTAACTGTTCAAGAATTACCTTTTACAAAAGCTCAGGATATCACATCGAATTATGTGAAATTAGGTATTGGGAATTTAGGAACAATCTTGGGTGAAGCATATGTAGCAAATGAAGAGTATGAAAATCTTCGATTTGGTGCTTTTGTGAAGCATCTGAATCAAAAAGGTTCTTTAGAAGAGCAAAAATTCTCTAGACAAGAGGTTGGAATTTTTGGTCGCCGTATCTTGGATGGTTTTACCGTAGACGGAACTTTAGGTTACAATCGTTATGCGACACGTTTCTATGGAATTCCAGCAGATATAAATGGTATTTCAATTAATCCAGCAAAAGAAGCACAAGCTTTTAATGATATATATTTCACGGGCGAGTTAACAAGTAATTTTGATCCCAATAATGAAGAAGCAGTTTCGTATTCAGCGAAATTAGATGCTTATACGTATAAAGATAAGTTCGATGGTAGTGAAAACTCAATCGCTATTTCGGGTTATTTAAATAAGCGCGTACGTACCTTCAATATTGGTGCTAATGTGGCTTTAGATTACAATACTATCGGTGGTGTAGGTGCTAATTTAGATAAGTTCAAAAATTCTGTAGCGACCATCAATCCTTATATCAGTTTTAAGGGTGATAACTATACATTGACTTTGGGCGGAAATATTGTGTCGGAATTTGGGGACGAAAGTAGATTTAATATATTTCCAGCAGCGGAAGTCGATTTCTCCTTAGTACCTGGCTATATTCACTTGTTTGGTGGATTGAATGGTGGTGTTCAAAAAGCTTCATATAAGCAGTTTACACAATTGAATCCTTATTTGGGTCCAAATCAAAATTTCCAAAATCAAGTGGATAGATTGCATATTTTTGGTGGTATCAAAGGAAACGCAGGTGCGACATTTGGCTACAAAGCGAAAGTTATCTACAAATCAATTGAAGGATTACCATTATTTTTGAACAACGAAGATGCACCATTCCGTTTTGATTTGGTGTATGATGGTAATGAAGATAGTAAAGCCAAATATTTTGGAATTGAAGGTGAAATCAATGTTCGCTTATCCCAATTGGTTAATTTAGGCGGTCGTTTGAACATTGATGGGTATACTATGGCGACTCAAGAGGAAGCATGGCATACACCAAAATTACGTTTGGCAGCTAATGCACGCTTTAATATCTCAGAAAAATTGTATATTGATGCTGAAGCGTTATTCCATGGTTCGACATGGGCAGCTACTTACGATTATGATTTATCATCATTTTCATCTGTGAAAAATAACTATCATAAAGTGTCAGTACCCGAATTTTTTGATTTAAGTGCTGGTGCTGAGTACAAAGCGATGTCTAATTTGGGTATATTTATTAAAGCGAATAATATTTTCAATAAGGAGTATGAACGCTACTTATATTATCCAAGATTGGGTTTCAATGTGATAGGTGGGGTTAATTTTTCATTTTAACAAATAGAATTATAACTTTGCAACACATATTTTTAGTTTAATTAGATGATTCTAGGAAGACAAGTTCATTCTTTGCTCAAAAGACATTCGTCAGTGTTTGTCTTAGGCTTAGGTACGTTTAGACGTATCCGCACTGCAGCGTCTTATGATGCAAAGCGTAATGTTGTCTTACCTCCATTGAGTTATATCGAATTTGAACATGATTCGCAAGAAGGTTATGATTTTGCGTTGTATGTTCAACAAAGTAATCAGGTTGAGAAACTAGAAGCAGAAAGAATTGTTCAACAGGAAGTAGACAAACTAATTGATGCGATCCATACGGATGGGCAAGCTACTTTGGACGAATTAGGCTATTTGGTTTCTTATGGACATTCTTTTATTTTCAAACCATTGGATTTAAGTGGTTTTCAATTTGTTCCAATTGAAGATCCTTATCAAAAGATAATGGAGAATACCCAAGAGGAAGTTCAGGAAGAAATACCAAATATTGTTCCTTCTATTCCTGTAGCAGAACCTTCGTCTCCAGTAGAAGAAACCGTGGTTTCAGAATTAATTGATGCGCAAACTTCAGCAGAAGAACAGACACCTATAGAAAATGCTCCAGTTAACTCTTTCCAACAGCATAGAGAAGAGCCGTTAGAATATTTTGAGGAAACTCCAAAGCGAAGTAACGCAGTAGTCTATGCGCTGATTGCTATAGTGGCGTTGATTGCCATGGGCGGAATTTATTATTACAGTATTCTTTCCAAAAAATTGGATAATGTTGATCAGCTCTTAAGCGCCATGGATTCAACAGATTTTGTAGAAGATACTACAAGTTATAGTGTGGATTCTAATGCAATGGCAGCTGTGGATTCTTCTGCTTTAAACTCTTCGGATTCGTTGGCATCGACGGTTCAACAGGTTCCAACTGCAACTGTTGATGAGCCTGCTTTGCATAAGTATACTATTGTGGTAGGAACACATCCTAAATATGAACAAGCAGAAGCAGAAGCTGCTGAGTACCAAAAGAAGGGATTCAAGCATGTACGTGCATTACCTTCCAATTTGGAAAAAAATCGTAAAAAAGTAATTTGGGATACATACCCAACAAAAGAGTTGCGTGATTCAGCATTGCGTTATGTACAAAAAAATGTAAAAGCTGATGCATGGCCAGCAGTATTATAGTTAAGTAAATAGAAACCAATAAATAAATATTTTTAGATATTATGTCATTCATTCAAGACACAGCGTTATTAGATAGTGCAAATTCGGTTGTAAATCAATCCGTTGCTATTGCTGCTCCAGTACAGGATCAAAACCTAATCGAATTATTGATGAAGGGTGGTTGGATTATGATTCCAATTGTTGTTTTATTTTTCATCGGATTAGTGATTTTTATTGAGCGTTACATTACTATTCGCAATGCTTCCAAATCAGATGGTAACTTAATGGCTCAGATCAAAAGCAATGTATTGTCTGGTAAATTGGATTCTGCTATTGCAGTATGTCGCTCTAGCAATTCGGCGTTAGCGCGTATGTTGCAAAAAGGTTTGACACGCGTAGGACGCCCTATCAAAGATATTGAAGGTGCTATTGAAAATGCAGGTAAATTAGAGGTTTCTCGTTTAGAAAAAAATATCAACGTATTAGGTATCATCGCAGGTATAGCGCCGATGCTTGGTTTCGTGGGTACGATCTTTGGAGTAATCCAAATCTTCCGTGATGTGGAAGCTGCCGGTGGTATCGATATCGGTTCGGTATCTGGAGGTCTTTACGTAAAAATGATTGCTTCAGCTTCAGGTTTGACTATTGGTATCTTGGCATACATTGGTTATCACATTTTGAATATGATGGTGGAGCGTTTGATCCTTAAGATGGAAACAGAAGCGGTTGAGTTTATCGATTTATTAGACGAACCAGGGGTTTAATCAAGGACTTATAATTGGATAGACCATGAATATAAGAAATAGAAGAGGCAAACCTACTGCAGAAGTGCATACAGCTGCGTTGAATGATATCATGTTTTTCCTGATGTTATTCTTCCTGTTGGCATCTGCGGTGGCCAATCCTCAAGTGGTGAAGTTGTTATTACCCAAATCTAGTGCTGGAGAACAATCTGTAGCAAAGAAAACAGTTACAGTTTCTATTACTGCGGATTTGTCGTACCATGTAGATAAGCAAACAGTTCCTTACGAAGCGTTGGAACAAATATTACAGGCGCAAATGAACCCTGGCGAGGAAGTAACGATTATGCTTTATGCGGATAGTACTGTTCCGATCCAAAATGTTATTTCGGTGATGGATGTGGCAAACCGTTTGAAGATTAAATTGGTGCTTGCTACCGAGCCAAAGAAGGATTAGAAAATTGATCATTTGACAATTTGAAAGTCATTGAGTCTAAGTTTTTGACTATTTAATTTTGACTTTTTTAATTTAAGAAAATGTATTATCATATAAAAGAAGAGAATAATTTACCCAAGGCACTAGGCTATTCGTCTATTGTGATGGCACTTTTGTTTGCTATTGGCTATTTTATAGTCTTTGGACAACCTGGCATTCCAGAGTATGGAATGGGTGGGATTGTGGTAAATTATGGTACCTCAGATGTGGGTATGGGCGATGATTATATGAGCATTGAAGAGCCTTCAATGGATGAAAATGCAAATAATGTCCGACCTGATCGTGTCGTGCCTACCGAAACACCTACTCCTACACCTTCGCAACAAACATCGGATAAAGCGGTGGCTACTCAGGATATGGAAGATGCTCCCGCTGTAACCAAAACAGAAAAGGCTGTAAAAAATCCAGCTCCTGAAACGACTAAAGAAGTTAAAAATAGCACCCCAACAGTCAATACCAATGCCCTTTATAAAGGCAAAAAGAATAATGGTCAAGGTGCTGGTGATGGAGAAGGAGGCGGTCCTGGAAACCAAGGTTCGGCTTTAGGTGATCCTTTAGCATCCAATTATGGAGAAGGTGGATCGGGCTTTGGTGATACTCCAATATCCTTGACAAGTAGACATTGGGCTGTAAGGCCTAATATCGACGACAAAAGCCAATTCTCAGGTGTTGTCGTATGCGAATTGACGGTGGACAGAAATGGTAATATTATTAGTGTTCGTCCAGGGGTTAAAGGAACAACCTATTCCTCACCTACCGTTTATAGCATGTTGGAAAGAGAATTGCGTAAAGCAAAATTCAATACCGTTCCAAATGCTCCAGAGAGACGTGTGGTACACGTAACCATTAATTTCAAAGTTAGATAATTTAAGTTTTATGCATACTTATACAGAGGTAATCGATTATTTATATAGTCGATTACCTATGTTTACACGTGATGGTGCTTCGGCATTCAAGAAGGATTTGGATAATACATTGGCACTCTGTGAAGCTTTTGATAATCCACAACATAAATTTAAAAGCATCCACGTAGCTGGCACAAATGGCAAAGGTTCTTCTTCGCATATGCTTGCTGCGATTTTGGCCAATGCTGGTTACAAAACTGGCTTATATACTTCTCCACATTTAGTGGATTTTCGCGAGCGTATCCGTATTAATGGAGCGCAGATATCTGAGCAATTTGTTGTAGATTATGTTTATAACAACCAAGATTTAATCGAAGATGTACAACCTTCTTTCTTCGAAGCTACGGTAGTAATGGCTTTTGATTACTTCGCCAAGGAGCAAGTAGATATTGCTATTATTGAAGTAGGCTTAGGAGGAAGATTAGACAGTACCAATGTTATATCACCAGAAGTGTGTCTGATTACCAATATCGGTATGGATCATATGAATTTGTTAGGCGACACCTTAGAAGAAATAGCAGGAGAGAAGGCAGGTATTATAAAACCGCATATTCCAGTTGTAATTTCTGAGTCCCACGAAATAACAGCTCCGGTATTCATCGCAAAAGCTAACTTGGAAAAAGCTCCGATTATTTTTGCGGATCAAAAAATCAAAGCCAATCGATTAGAAAAGGATGCTTTAATGCAGCGTATTGGAATCTCTAAAGAATGGGAAACTAAAGTGTATGATTTGGATTTAACAGGCTCTTATCAAGTAAAAAATATTGCTGGGGTATTGGCCGTTGTAGACCAAATCCGTCAAAAAGGGTTTGCTATTTCGGATGAGCAATTAATTTATGCCCTTGCTAACGTACAAAAGCTAACGGGGTTTCAAGGCCGTTGGCAAACATTAAGTACAGATCCTTTGATTATCTGCGATACTGGACACAACGAAGACGGTATTAAAGAAGTTATCAAAAACCTGAATGAAGTTTCTTACAATAAACTTCATATCGTTATCGGTGCGATGAAGGATAAAGATTTGGATCATATGCTTCCTTATCTACCGAAAGATGCTATTTATTATTTTTCTAACCCTGACATGCCACGTGCTATGGAAGCTGAAGAATTAGCAGAAAAAGCAAAAGGTTATGGCTTATCAGGAAGAGTTTGTGGCTCCGTTATCCAAGCTTTAAATGAGGCAAAGTCCACATATTTACCTGGTGATTTGATCTTTGTCGGCGGTTCTAATTTTGTTGTTGCAGAAGTATTGCAACAAATGAAATAATTTCCAAATAACTGTGTAATTAAGTATTAGTTGTTTAAATTTAAGATACTACTAATACTTAATTATGAGATTCTTACTAAATGCCTTTATATTCTTTGCACTCATTAGTTGCGAACAACGAAAAACTTCTTCTCAAAAAGCTCAGACAGACGAATCTCAGGACAGTATATCTGCCGTTATTACTGAAACAACTAAATACCTTATCACTGAAAATGCTGTCGGCTATTTCAATATAGGCGAGCCTTGGCAAAGTATTGCAACAGAAAAATATACCTATATCTATACACAAGGCTATAGTATATGTGTAGACGCTTGTTGTGATGGTGGTTATGTTTTGGGATTGAAAATGGATGAGGCAGGAGAATTTATTGAAGATGGAATGTTGACTATTGGCTGTGCGCAATTTGACGATGATGAATCCGAAACTAAATATTAGGATAATTCAAATGTCTTTTATACATCGTCCGATAATTGTAAAGCGTGGTATTGGAAAGATAAGATTAAGTATATCTTTATATATTCTGATTTATTTAAAACCAAATAGGGGATATGTGTGGGAACAACGCTTAAAGAATTGGAAAGTAAATTAGGTAAATTACAATTTGATATTGGTTGGATAGAGGAAGACCCAAATGCTATGCAAGTCAAAATTGCCACTTATCCAACGATACAATTTATTTTGGATATAGAAGATTATAAAGGCGATTGGGAAAAGATTAGTCTCTCGAGAAATAAGAATGAATTGAGTATTGCTGATTTCAAAGAAGGTACTAAGATAGACCGTATTCTTGTGGATAAAAGGAAGGTTAGTCAAAGGTAGAATTTAAAACGCCCAATTTTCATAATTGGGCGTTTGTTATGATTAAAACTAAAACTCACCAACCTTTACTTTCTTCCATTCTTCATAAAGATTATAGGGGCTATCATTACCCAGTTTTAATTCTCCTTCTATAGTAAGCGTATTTCCATCTTCAGACAGCTTATACTTCAATTGAATTTCATCAAGATAGGTGCTTGTAATATGATTAAATACACTTTCTGCATAGTTACCTTTATCATCTATTTTAAAAAGGCCGTCATGTGTAAATAAAGCACCTTGCTCGGTCACGCGCATATTGGAGAACTTTCCGTCATCTGAGAAGAGTTTGTAGGCTCCGAAGGTCATATCATGTATATTTCCTTGACCATCTTTTGTTTTCTTTAATTCCCAAACACCAGTTAAGGGTTTGTCTTGCGCAAAACTTATGGCGCATACGGCCAAAAGAAATGTGGCTAGTAATAAAATTTTTTTCATCATATCAGTTTTGTATTAAGTTATTTCCAAATCTTCAAATTATCAAAATCTCAAATTATTTATTTCCTTTTATTGCCTTAATAATTCCTTCTAAGTTTTCGTTAAATTCTAAAAGTTGTGCAAAGACTTTATCGTCTTTACCAAGACCGCCATGTTTGTTGTTTTTAAGGAAAATAGTTTTGATATCTTCCCAACGTTTTTGCTCTTCGGGTCTAATTAAGCCTGCTAATTCTTTTAATTTCAATAAATTGCTTTCCGTGTCAGCAGTCAAAGTTTGCGATTCACTTTCGTAATGCGCACGCACCACATCATCAATTTCCTTATCATTCATCATCGGAACGATTTGCGTAACCAATTTACTCATGTTACGGTACGAACCTTGCATTTTGAATGGAGGTTCTGTACGATAGGAGTCTTGCATCGCTGCGGATTGAATATAGTTTTTGTTGACTTTGATTACCACATCCCGAATTTTCAATACATACTTCAGTACCGCTACGAAATTGTCAATATCCTGCTTCAAATAATTACCTTCTAAGTCAGGTAATTGTTCTGTTTCTTGTTGAACAAAGTTTATCAGTGCATAGAAATCCTTAAATGATTTGCTCGCTATCTTTTCGAGATGTGGATTTTCAATAGCGGCATTTTCAATAAGACTGAGGTTAAACAAATGCTCTGTATCGCCAATCACATCACCCAAATTATACACATCAGCACGGTTCGCCAACATATCTGGAATTTGAAACTTAGAACCCGATTCTGTATAAGGATTTCCTGCCATCACAATGCAAAAACGTTTACCACGTAAATCATAGGTTTTGCTTTCTCCCTCAAAAATACCATCAATCTTGCGTTGTCCATCAGCTAATGAAATGAATTTTTGTAAAAATTCAGGATTTAAATGCTGAATATCATCAAGATAAAGCATCACATTGTCCGCCATCTCAAAAGCCAGATTGATTTTTTTTAATTCCTCGCGTTCGCCGGAAGTTTTTGCTTCGATAGGGTCAATAGATGTAATCGAATGTCCTATCGTTGGACCATTAACTTTTACAAAATGTAAACCCATCGTTTTAGCTAAATATTCCATCAATGTCGTCTTACCATATCCTGGAGGAGAAATTAGAAGCAACATGCCCATTCGAGCTGTGCGTTTGGTGTCCCCAGCAGCACCCAATTGTTTGGCTAAATTGTTTCCAATTAGCGGAAAATACACCTCGTTGATAAGCTTATTGCGAACAAAAGATGTGAGCACCTTGGGTTCAAACTCCTGAATTTTCAATTCTTTCTCATACGATTTTACCAATTGCTCTTTTAGTGCAGCAAAACCATTAAATCTAAGTACATCATTCTCCACGAAAGACTGTAATTTTTGAATAAAATCATGATAATGAATTGTGATTTTTCCATCTTCTAAAACAGCATGATTTCCTTTTAGACCTTCTAACGAAACTGTGTCATGTGCAAAATGAAGATGGTAGCTTTCTTTAGGGAACAATAATTCTACTGCAGCTTCTTCTACATACTGTCTGTGTGTTTTATATTGAGGATCTTCATCTATAAACGCGTGTAACCAATTTAGGGTCAGGTAATATTTATCTGCTACACTGAAAAATTCACTCTCCAAATCATCATGAAAGGATTTGTAAG
Source organism: Sphingobacterium sp. SGL-16 (assembly GCF_011043515.1). NCBI lineage: Bacteria > Pseudomonadati > Bacteroidota > Sphingobacteriia > Sphingobacteriales > Sphingobacteriaceae > Sphingobacterium > Sphingobacterium sp. SGL-16. The sequence continues at coordinate 56,596 of NZ_JAAKGQ010000004.1, forward strand.
TCTTTCTATTTTCTAGGGCACGTTGGAAATCTTGTTTCAAATGGTCCGCACTTTCGCTTAAAACCATTTGCCTATATTGTGAAATCGCTTTAAAAATATATGTAGCGACATTTTTCGCGACAATCCCCACATTATCCACAATATTATCCCAAGTTTGGAAGATGCTTGAAATTTCTTCTACCGTGCTTTGATAGCGGTTACTTTTAGGGAATGCTTTCAACACATTCGATGTAGAATGAATCAAAGCCTCTAGTTTCTGTCTAGTCACAGGGGCTAAAGTAAACCAAAAAAGATGTGCTGCAGCACGTACCTTCGGTGCATACCGCAAAAGTTCCATCTTATCATCCATACTTTTGATAGCTTGATAAATTTGTAGCGCATCAAAGTTGTGTACACCTTTTATGTAATTCTCTGAATAATTTTGCTCAACAATTTGTGTAATAAAGCTTTCCGAATCAAAAGAATCTTGGTTTTGCGAAGCCAAAAATGTTTTATAAGCTAAATATTCAGCTCTATACACCACTTTATTCTCCGACACAAGCTCTTGCTCCCAAATATCCTGATAAGTCAGAATATCTTGATTTTTGACTTTTTGATAAAAGCTTGTGCCTGTCAGATGATAATATAAATCCTCATTGCGTCGTAATAAGGTCAAACTCAGCGGTTGCTTGTTAACCGTAAATTTATGCTTTCCAAGCGCTATAATGTTATCGCCATCGACATAAAGTTCAGTTTTGTCTCGTAGAATCCGCAAGGCATCTTCTTGTGATTTTTTAAGTAAGTTTTCTAGATTTTCGGCTTTCGAAACATCCTGTAATGTTTTCAATTCGCTTATAAGTTCGCGAATCTTATCAATCATCAAATCCGAAGCATAGAAACTCAAAATCTCTTCACGCGAATTGAAAGTTTTGGATTTATTTTCAATGTTTTTCAGTACTCGAAGACCGATTTGCTCTAAAGAAGAACTTCTTTTGTTGAGTTGCTCAACAATTTGTTCGCGACGCCCATTGAATGCTTTGATGATTTCATCACGTTTATCGGCAATTTTTAATGCAAAATCATCAAATTCAGAAAACTTGCTATCCAACTCTTCCAGTTGAGCGACGATTTTGGTATAATATTCATCAACCTTATCAGCAGAAGTCGAAAGTTCTAAATAGTTTGTAACGGATTGCTCGAGCAAAGTCAATTGTGCCGAAAATTCTGCAATAGCTTCTTTGCTTCTTAGCGAGCTTAATTTGCGCGTCAGTTGTGCACGAACTTCATTCAGTGATGAAAATATCAACGATATTTTCTCAATGATTTTGGTCGTCTGTGTGACATCATCGATTTTTAAGCTGTTTAGAATATCAATCAACAATTCCAGTTCGGAAGAAATGGCTGTATTGTTTGTTTCAACTTCTTTTGCATCAAAAGCTTTGGTAATTTCCTCAACATTTTTCTTTTGCTCAATGACACGTTGCTCATAGGGTAGTAGTGCTTCATCCTTCAAAAGGAAAGCAACTGTCTTTTCTGACAGGTCGGAAGAAATCTTTTCTATTTGTTCCGAAAGTAGCGCTATTTGTGCATCTTCCGTGTATTTTACATTTTTCAGGTCTATGATTTCGCCCTGGAGTTTGCGCGAATCCGCCAATTGATGAACCAATTGATCCAGCTTTTCAACAGTGGTACTGTTAATATTAAAGACCAGTTGATCTAACTTTTGGTGGGTTTTTGCTACTACATCAAGCGCATGTTTGCGCAAAGCTTGTACTTTCACGAATTCATCAATCGCAGTGTTAGCCACTTCCGCAATCTGTCTTAGGGGCTCGCCTAAATTTTTTAAAGCGGCATCATGAATCCAAAAGTAGCTATCTAAAATCCCATTCGTTTTACGAAGAATATCCTCATACAAACCTTCGTAACTATCTTCCTTATTGACTAATTGCACGACTTCTTGTACTTCAGCCATCGCTTGTACAATCTGCTTGTTGCCGACTTTGTATAAAGGGTCGTCTCTACGCTCCAAATTTTCCTGTAGCACAACCATATATGGCGTTTGCCATATTTGTACCTGATGATGACGTGTAGCCTCGGCTTCCGTACGGAAATAAATCAGCGAGCCATCATCAAATACCGTAAAACCGTTACATATAATAGGTGTTTCTACCGTTTGCTGGATGATGTTGTACGACATCAGAATGTAGGTGTTACTTTCCGATTGCGTAAAGATATACAAGAAATCTTCGCCATTTGGCGAAGCTATTCTGCGTAGGAAACTTACATTTTCGAAGGTATTATCAAAAACTTTGTAAGTTCCATTTTGAAGATAATATCCATTCGAAAAGATGACACCTTGATTGTCAGGTAGCAAAATAGCCGACTCATTCAACGATTTGAGGTTAACAACCTCTTTAGTACGTTGATTGAAAATATAGGCCCTAAATTCTTCTTGATATGGCTTAATGCGTACGGCAATCAAATTCCCTAAATCAGCATAATAGTAATCTGCATCATCCAATTGTTGGTCGGTATTAGCTACTTTTTCCGCATAAATTCCTTTGCCAGAATCTGTGTTATCTTCTATTTTGAAGGTGATATCCCCGTGTAAAGCTTCAATAAAGACTTTGTCTAAAATGGATATATGCGGAAATTTCCCTAAACGGCGATCTTCTAAAGTGGTTTTGGTCCACGAAAACTCATGCTGCAGCGGCAATTTAACTTCATGAATGCTTCTGTCGTCTTGATAAATAAGTTTATCCCCTTTAATTAGCCACTTGAAAGCTTTTCTGTCTTCCGCATTTTTAGACGTTTGGAAAATCATGTAAAGATAATTTTCTGTTCTGCGGAATTTTGAAAAGATAGAATCTCGGTAGTATTTATAAAGATTTTGGTAATCGGTAACGAAATTAGAATCGTTGATTAGTTCTAGCGATTGTGGAATGAAGTGGTTGTCTTCAAACTTATATATACTAAAAACATCCTCCAATTTAATCTCGGTACGAAGACCAAAATGTACGTTATATCCGAAAATACAAATGTTGTCAAGTGCTATAATGCCACGCGCCACACAGTTGTTTTCGGTGGTAATGCGTTGATTGGCTTTCAACACAAAGCTTGTAGAATTAAAAACTTCTTTACGCGCTGAATTGAGCGCTCCTACACGCTTGGACAAATTATCGCGTTGTGTCAATAGGCGTTTGCGAATGATTTCGTACGAGCCTGTATCTAGCGAATCTTGTTTTATAGGTACCTCTTTGTTTTCTTGCATGGATATGAGTTTTTGAGGCTTTTATAATAGTGTAGTAATCCTGACTTGTCAGGATTACTAATGCTCTCTTTTTTAAATTAACTTTTTATTCGAAATACCTAAATTTTTGGCTATACCGAATAATGAATTAATAAAGCCTTTATCTTCTTCGTTTTCTTCTGCCGAAGCTGCTTGTTGCAATTTGATTAAAGCAGCTGAAACCGTTAAGTTCTTAATGTCATTAGTTGAAATACCATACTTATCCGCTAAGGAACGTACTTTCTCCGCTAAATCACCTTTTCCATGAGGACCTAACAAGGAATTTTTAATGTCAGTGGCGTGTTGTGAATTATCAATCAATTTATCGAAACCTTTGGCATTGGATACTTGACGAACGATATTTTCGAAGAACAATGTTTCGCCGCCGACAATGTCAATTTTTGCTGATTTCAATGCTTCTGATAACACAGATGCCTGTGCACCAGCAATGTCTTTTTGGATATTGATATGTGCCAATTCCACATCGCGTTCTTTTTGCAATTGCAATTTGAACTCTTCGTGCTCTTTACCTACGCCATCCAGTTGTTTCATCGCCGAAGCTTTTTCTTCAATTCCTTTAGCTTCCGCTAAAGCTTTTTCACGAACAACTTCTGCCTGAGCTAAACCTTCTTTGCGTAAGGCTTCTGCTTTTTTCTCAATAACTGCAGCCTCTTTCGTGCCTTGTATTTCTTCTGCCTCTGCTTTTGCCACCATCACTTCAGCTTCAGATAAACCGATTGCCGCTTCTTCTTTTGCTTTCGCTTCCGCAATGATTTTACGAGCTTCTGCTTCTTTTGCAGACGCTTCTTTCTTCGCTTCCGCTTCGATTAATAACTCTTGTGCTTTTTTCTCCGCTATTTTACGAGCAGCTTCGGCATCGATTACTTTTTTCTCGGCTTCCTGTTCTGCTGCAATTTTCGCTGCTTCAGCCGCTTTCACCGTAGCGATTAAACGCTCTTCGGCTTCTTGCGATGCCGCAATAACACCCGCTTTTTTCTTGCGCTCTACTTCACGAAAAACTTCTAAATCTTTAACAGCTTGTTGCTCTTCGATAACTCCTTTTTCTAATTGTACACGTTCTTTGATGACATTCTGAATTGTTTTTTGCTCCGTTTCTACCGAACGTTGTTTGTCGATTTGCGCCAATGTTACGATGCGCTCACGCTCTGTAGCTTCTAAAGCACGGTCTTTCTCCACACGTTCTGTTTCCACAGCGTCCGTACGGAGTTTATTTTTCTCTGCGATGATGATCTGACGCATCTTGTTTTCTTCTTGAATTGCTAATGCTTCTTCTGTAGAAATGCGAACAGTTTCTGCTTTTAAGCGTTCTTCTTCACGTACTTTAACGATTTCAGCTTCTTCACGTGATTTGATGTTTTCAATCTCACGACGTTGCTTTTCTTCTTTTTCTGCCAATTGTCGTTCTAATTCCAAAATTGCTTCACGTGCTTCGACATTTTGCTTTTTGATAACCTTCTCTTCTTCACGACGAATAAGATTGGCATTCATATTTTGTTTTGCCGTCAATTCCGTGATTTTTTTAATACCTTCTGAATCTAAAATGTTGTCAGGGCTCAAGAACTTTAATTCAGTTTGCTCCAAATAGTCAATCGCACAGTCATCCAAGATGTAGCCGTTCAAATCGGTGCCGATGATATTTAGGATTTCATCACGAAATTCACGACGCGCTTCGTACAATTCGATGAAATCGAATTTTTTACCTACTGTTTTCAACGCTTCGGAAAATTTCGATTCAAAAATATTCTTCAACGTTTCTGGTTCACTGGCACGATCACAACCCAAATTTTGGGCTACATTGATAACATCATCTACTGATTTGTTGACACGTACGAAGAATGCTACTTTGATATCTGCACGGATATTGTCCTTACAAATTAAACCATCTCCTTGCATTCTGTTAATCTCGATTTTCTTAACAGAAATATCCATAATTTCCATTTTGTGGAATACTGGAACCACGTACATACCTTTGTTGAAAGCAACTTTAGTGCCTCCTACACCCGTACGAACTATAGCTTTTCCCTGAGGAATCTTTTTGTAGAACATACTCAGTACTACAAAAAAGGCTACAATAATAAAGACTATGACACCTACTGCTAGAAGCACTATGCCTGTTAGTCCGTCGATTAATAATAATTGATTAGTAGTCATATTTTATTTAAGTTTTATATTTTTTAAAAGTTGTTGAGGTTAATATTCTTTTGTACGTAATAGTATTTCTTGTCTTGCGTTTCATTCACAATAAGGACTTCATCACCATACTGGATTTCCTTGCCATCCACACTTTTGACATTCAACCGGATCACATCATTCTGGATAATAATTTCTGCTGAACCTAATTTTTCTCCTTTTATCGTCGAACGCATGGTGCCTATTCGTCCTAAAAATTCATGTGCTTCTTCGCCAGTATAACCTACCTTTTGGTAAAGTTTGGTAACGGGAATCGTCACATAATGCATCAGGAAATATGTCAAAACAAAAATTGGTATAAGGATAAAAACCGATTTCCAACCATAATTGCCTAACTGAAAAAGTAGGGAAGAAGCAATGGTAATCATCCAGCCAATGAATTTGAATAAGGTAACAATCACCATAAAAGGTGCTTTACCTACATTGATAAAGTCCATTGCTTTCGATAAAAAAGATGGTTCTGCTTCCCCTTCTGCATTCAAATCTGTATCACTTTCAACATCTTGAATGTCAGCTCCCTCAAAATCTACATCGACATCTGCATCGCCAAAATCAAAACCATCGCCCAATAGCATGGTAAATAGCCAATATACAAGCGACAAGCCTGTCAAAAGCGTCATTATTGCATTTGGCAGTGGATGGAATAAAATGTTGATTACTTCTGTCATAGCTTTTATTTGTTAAATGGTTTCTCTTTTGAAAGTATAATGGAATGTCCATGAACTGCCGCTCACAGAAAGGTCTTGCATGCTGACCAGTTCCCATCCTTGTCTTCCTAACTCATTGAGGACTTTGTCAATTTCATCAGCGTCCAATTTTGTACCCCAAAAGCCCTTAGGCTCAATCTTTAATGTTTTATATTCAAATCGTTTCATGTCATTCTGATTTTTGGTGGATAATTATTTCGTATTAATAAGATGTAAACTAATGTTCCAATGAAGGGTGCAAAAAGAATCAGAAGTATAATCAACACTTTATCTGTGCTTTTGTACGTAAAATCTCTTTTTTGCAAATCCCACAATGCGCCAATAGCGAAAATCAAAGGAAGCAAGGTGAAAAATCCCATAACGATTAGAATAAAAATTTCAGCAGTTCCCAGATTTATGAATAATAAATTTTCCATTGTGTTATGTATTATTGAGTTTCCGTTTTAATTCTTCCAATTCATCTTTAGGTGTGTCAGCTCTCTTTAGCAAATAGTCAATTTCTTGTTCTGCTTTTTGCTGGGTATGTTCCTCAAAAGCATCATTGTACGCTTCCTGTTGTTCTATTTTGGATTTCATCTTTTCCAAAAGTTCAATGGTGCTGTTGTTGTCAATGTTTGCCATTTGCTTGTTTGCGAATTCGGAAGCATGATTTATGCGTTGTTTAGCTTTCAAAGTGGCTAGCTCTTTCTCCCATTTTGAGATATTGAACTTTAATACATCAATTTTATTATTGATCAAATTTATTTTATCTGTATATACTATACTTTCTGTTGAAATTTCTGCAGCCTCTTCTGTCAATTTTTTCTTGATACTAAGTGCTTCCAGTGCAAGCTGATCAGCTTTTTTAGCCTCTATCTCTTCCTTTTGTGCTTTTTGCAAGAGTAGCAAAGCCTTTTCTTCATACGTTCCAGCATCAGCCAATTTGTTTTTAGCTAGATTTTCACTTCTAATAAGCTGTGCTCTGTTTGAAATATAAGCTTCGGTCAATTCCGAAAGCTGCTCCTTCATTTCTTCTATTCCTTTTTCAATTAAATGAATAGGGTTTTCCATTTTGTCAACCAAAGCATGAATCTCAGCTTGTCCTATTTTTAAAAGTCTTTTGAAAATATTCATCACGGTATGTTATTGTTTTGAAAATTGTATTAATTGTTTGTTATACTCACTCAGCAATAGCGAAAGTGAATTAATAGCCGCATCAAATTCATTTTGATCCAGATTGTGCAATTGCAGGGTGTATCTGAAAATTACACGCTTACCATCTTCTGTTAGCGCGAATGCACCGTGAATGATATCCCTATTCTTAATTAATAGAGATTTGAAGATGTGCAGATTATCCGTATGCAATGAAAATAGATGTTGTTCGAAAATGATAATCGGCGGTGTAACCCCTACAATCAGATTCTTAATGCCATCAAAATTGTTTTCAATGAGAAAAAAACCTTCTTTCCCATTCTTGCTGATTATGGTATAATCCAAATCGAGAATAAATTTTTCAACAGTTTTGAAGTTCATTGGCTAATTAATTTATATATTTGCTTATATTGTTAGCATAAAGATAATAAATGCAAAATATTTTTGCAAAATATTTTTACGTTTTTTTTGAAAATGAGTCAAATTGGAAATAATATTAAGAAGCTAAGAAAGGTGAAAGGGCTAAGTCAGCAGGCTTTTGCAGATTTATTTAACTTAACAAGAGGGAATATTTCTTCGTATGAGGAATTTAGAGCCGAACCTAAAATTTCGGTTATTTTGCAGATTGCAAAATATTTTAGCATACCTGTGGCAGAATTGTTGGAGCAGCAACTTACGGTGAATGAAATTTTGAATTTCGAAGACCATTTTGAAGCAGAAGCAACCAGAGCGGATGTTAAAAACTTGACGGATATTCCTTTTATAAATAGAGAATATTTACAAAAATCTTCCAATGTAGATATAAGTGAACTGCCGCATATTTACTTTCCTGTATATAATAAGCATAGTATGCTTGCTGTGGAAAATTCGGATTTAATTCCTAATCCAATCGATTTTCCTTTTGAAGAAGGTGCGGTGCTATTTTTCGAACATGTAGAAGTCGATATTTTGCATACATTGGAATCTAAAATCGGTTTTTATATGCAAGATGAAGATTTGTTCTTCGGACAGTTTGAAATTGCGGATAAGCAAATAAAACTGAAATTGAACGATTGGAAGGAAGCTGTGTTTAACGAAGAAAATAAGCAGTCCTTTTGGAAATTGTATGCAAAGTTTGCGAGGGTTTAAAAAAAAAGCTCCATTTGAATCACAAATGGAGCTTTTGCTTTATTTCATCTCTTCTTTTAAAAATTGAGCGGTTTCGGAGTTTTTGACTTTGATTAAATCTTCTGGAGTGCCTGCAAAAAGTAATTTTCCACCTTCACGGCCACCTTCTGGTCCCATATCAATAATCCAATCGGCTGTTTTAATTACATCCAAGTTGTGTTCAATTATTAATACTGTATTTCCTCTTTCGACTAAACGATTGATAACGCCCAATAATACGTTTACATCTTCAAAGTGTAATCCTGTTGTTGGTTCATCAAGAATGTAGAATGTATTACCAGTATCTTTTTTCGAAAGTTCTGTTGCTAATTTGACACGTTGTGCTTCACCACCAGATAGGGTAGTGGACGATTGTCCTAAGGTCAAATAGCCCAATCCAACATCTTGCAAAGTTTTAATCTTACGGTAAATCGATGGAATATGTTCGAAGAAATCTACCGCTTCATTGATACTCATGTCCAATACATCTGAAATAGATTTTCCTTTATAGCGCACTTCCAACGTTTCTCGGGTATAGCGTTTGCCATTACATGATTCGCAAGGTACTTGAACATCCGGTAGGAAATTCATTTCAATGATCTTCATTCCTGCACCTTGACAAGTTTCACAACGTCCACCTTTGACATTGAAAGAGAACTGTCCAGGTTTGTATCCGCGAATTTTAGCTTCGGGAAGCTGAACGTATAGCGTTCTAATATCCGAGAAAACACCTGTGTAAGTCGAAGGATTCGAACGTGGTGTTCTTCCGATAGGACTTTGGTCAATCTCAATCACTTTGTCGATATGCTCTAATCCTTCAATGCTTTTGTGTGGCATTGGTGTTGCTTTGGCACGGAAAAAGTGTTTATTCAGAATGGGGTACAAAGTTCCTGTAATCAAACTGGATTTTCCGGATCCAGAAACACCTGTTACTAAGATTAACTTTCCAAGAGGAAAGTCAACAGAAACATTTTTAAGGTTGTTGCCTTTGGCTCCTTTTAGAGATAATACATGACCATTTCCTTTTCTACGTTCTTTAGGAATAGCAACTTCCTTTTTACCATTCAAATATTCCGCAGTCAAAGAATCAGCTTTTAGAATTTGCTTAGGTGTGCCTTCGGCAACAACTGTACCTCCATTTATACCAGCCGCAGGTCCCATGTCTATGACATAATCAGCATGCAAAATCATGTCTTTATCGTGCTCCACAACTAAAACAGAATTTCCTATATCACGCAGATTTTTCAAAGAATTAATTAATCTTTCGTTATCACGCTGGTGCAAACCAATACTTGGTTCATCCAAGATATAAAGAACGTTTACTAATTGTGAACCGATCTGTGTAGCTAATCGAATACGTTGCGCTTCACCACCTGAGAGAGTTTTGGAAGAACGGTTCAATGTTAGATAATTTAGTCCTACATCCAACAGAAACCCAAGGCGTGTTTTGATTTCTTTAAGGATTTCAACAGCAATAGTCTTTTGGCGTTCGTCCATTTTATCTTCGATATTTTCGAGCCATTTGGCTAATACCGAAATATCCATTGCAGCTAATTCTGCAATATTTTTGTCTGCAATTTTAAAGTGTAAGGATTCTTTGCGCAATTTATCACCATGACAAGTTGGACAAACTACTTGCGTACGGAATTCTTCCAACGCAGGTGCATCATCAGAATATTTGCCGTTGTGTTCTTCCAACATTTTGAAGATACCCGAAAAAGAAACTTTATATTCTCTAGCTCCATACGAACCGTAAGACACCGTTAATGTTACAGGTTCTTCTGCGCCAAAAAGCATCAAATCAATTTGCTCGTCTGTCAGCTTTTCAACCGGGTTGGTTAATGAAATTTCGAATTTCTTTGCTACAGCTTTTATAATTGCGCTATTCCAGCTTTCTTTTAGTGGGCCTAAAGGAACAATTGCTCCTTTTTGAATACTTAATTTTTTGTCTGGAATAACTATATTTTTATCAATCTCGAAAATATATCCTAATCCATCACATTTAGGGCAGGCTCCATAAGGAGAGTTGAAAGAAAAGGTGTTCGGTTGCGGTTCATCGTAGGAAATACCCGATTCCGCATCCATTAAATATTTACTGAAAAACTGTTCTTTGGTATTTTCGCGGTTTGCAATTTTGATAATCCCTTTAGCAGCTTTCATTGCCTGTAATACCGAAGTATACAAACGTTTTTTATCATCTTCCGTAGCTCTCAGTCTATCGATGACAATTTCTATATCGTGAATTTTGTAGCGGTCGACCTGCATTTTAGGTACTAAATCTAGTACTTCTCCGTCTACACGTACTTTAGCATAACCTTGTTTGCGTATCTGTTCGAAAAGCTCGCGGTAATGTCCTTTACGGCCTTTGACCACAGGAGCTAGTATGTTGATTCCTTCGTCCTTAAAGTCAGTAAGGATCCGATCTACAATCTGCTCTTCGGACATACGCTGCATTTTCTTACCTGTAGCGTATGAAAAAGCTTCACTCGCACGCGCATACAGCAGTCGTAAAAAGTCGTAAATCTCGGTGATCGTCCCTACGGTAGAACGCGGGTTTTTGTTAGTCGTTTTTTGCTCAATAGAAATAACAGGACTTAGTCCAGAGATTTTATCTACATCAGGTCTTTCCAATCCACCCAGAAACTGTCTACTGTAGGCCGAAAATGTTTCCATATAACGGCGCTGACCTTCGGCATAAATCGTGTCAAAAGCCAAAGAGGACTTTCCTGAGCCACTTAGCCCAGTAATAACCACTAATTCATTTCGCGGAAAGGAAACATCAATATTTTTTAAATTATGTACACGTGCACCATATACTTCTACTTCACTTTGATCACCTAAATCGACTGCTTTTGTTTTTGACATATTGAGCTTAAAAATTTACGAACTTGCAAAGTTACTGATTATTACGCGGACTTTATACGTGTAGCGTAGGTGTTATTACCTAATATTATATTTAGATGATGATGGAATAATTTTTGTAAGTTGCTTGTATAAATTGCTAGCCTTGAAAAAATTAGATTTAAGTCGTCACGAAAAAGAAATAGTGGACCAAGCCCTAGACTTTTGGAAAGCGAATGGAAGTTTGGATGATCAGAAAGTACAGGAATTAAGAACTACTATAGACGAGCGAAGTTTCGAATGGAAAGTTTTGGCGCGCTATGCCTTTTGGGTTGCGTTGGCCTCCTTAATTTTTTCGGTGGTTTCCTTGTTTTCGGATAATGCTTTAGAAAAGTTTATTCAGCAGTTTTATGATACGCCTAATGTTATATTCTGTTTTTTCTTTGCCGGATTAGCTTTCGCTTTTTACTTCTTAGGTTTTCGGAATAAGAAACGTTATCCTGAGAAAACTTTTTCAAATGAAACATTAATGCTCGCGGGATCCTTTTCTACGGCGGCTTGTATTGGTTTTTTGGGACAAGTCTTGGATCGCGAAAATCATTTTTTCAGTATACTTTTCTTCTTATCGATATTAATTTACGGTGTTTTATCTGTCAAGTTGAGTTCCAAATTGATATGGATCTTTACATTGGTCGCTCTGGGAATATGGTTTGCAACTGAAACAGCCTATCATAGTGATTGGGGGTGGAAATTTTGGGGAATGAATTATCCTTTACGCTTTACCATTTTTGGGGCTATACTTACGACAGCGGCTATCTTTGTGCAGCCTAAGTTTGCTTCACTGAAGCCTTTCAAATCTACAAGTATTATTATCGGATTACTATACACGATGATAGCGTTGTGGTGTTTATCCATTTTTGGAAATTACAGTGATTTTGAAGCATGGACAAAAATTCGTCAATACGAAATTTTATATTGGGGATTACTAGCCATTGCGCTATCATTAGGGTTAGCTCTATATGGATTGAAAAGGAAGGATACTGTTATTCGAGATATAGGTTTTGTATTCTTTTTGATCAATTTATATACACGTTTCGTGGAATATCTTTGGGATAATATAAACCGAACTATCTTCTTCTTAATTTTAGCTATTTCTTTTTGGGTTGTTGGACGATGGTCTGAGAAGATTTGGAAAAAGCAACAAAGCTCTTCGGAATAGAAGAGCTTTGTTGTTAATTAATTTTAATGCTGTAAGTAATGTCTACTCCTCCGGCAGCTAACATATCATGTACGGAACAGTACTTTTTAACAGCTAGTTCTGCTGCTTTTTGTGCTTTGAGTTCATCAATTTTTCCTTTCATCAGGAAGTTGATATGGATTTTAGTGAAAATATTAGGAATCTCTTCTCTACGATCTCCTTCCACTTCTACTTGAATTTCTTCAATTTCCTGACGTTGTTTTTGAAGAATAGTAGTTAAGTCAAAAACACTACAAGAACCTAAGGCCATCAATACTAATTCCATTGGTCTTACACCTTTACCTTCTCCTCCGATACCTTCAGAACCATCAATATTTACTTTTACAGAAGACAATTCACTTGAAGCTTCGAAATGTACTGCTTTATTTATACGTTGTAATGCTACTTTCATATCTTGTAAATTATAATACTACTAAAATAAGAAAAGGTCGCTGTAAAAGCGACCTTTTCCCTTATTTTTAGCGAAGCTATGACTTAAGGCATTTTTACACCTCGGAATCCCGTAGCGTCTACTTTACCTACTTTAGTGCCATATTTTGAATTTATAGCTTCTATTATCATATTTGCCATAATAGCATTTCCCATTGGAGTCAAGTGAATACCATCTAGTGAAAAGGCATTACCTGTAACATAGGCTGAACTAACACCTACACCGTTATAGTTTATTCCAGTTTTCAACTTAGTCAATAAGCTATTAACATCAGCAACAGCTAAGTTTTTGTCTTTTGCAAGGTTTTTAATAAATGCATTCAAATTATTAACACGAGCTTTAATGTCAGCAATTTCATCTTTATCTAACACAAATTTGTCATGTAGAGGATTCTGAGGAATTAAGCCATAGCCCGCAGTCATTGGATTTCCGTAAACAACAGCTTTTCCTAAAGTATCAGTTGGGAAGCGCAAAGTAAATAAATCTTCACTTGTAGCAGCACGAACACCATTCGCTGTGGTAATGTAAATTTTCTCAAAAGCTCCACCTGTTGATGCTTTTACACCAGCTTCTATTCTTGCTGTTGTAACTGTTGTGAAGAAGGGAACTGAAGTAACATCAGGAATTGTCGCTAACACTCCTTTTTGGTTTTTATCTGTCAAAAGGTTAATAAAGTTCGTATAAACCGCTTTGAATACCGCTTCCGAAGTGTATGTGGTAGTTGGATCTAAAGGATCTTCATAGCCCCCATTCGAAGCATAACCCAATACATCATTGTTTCCTAACCAGAAAGTAAAGAAGGTGTGATTTCTTCCCGCAACAAACTGTTGGTAATTCTTTGTACCCACTTCGTTATCTGCAATAAGACGTTTAAAATACATGTTTGCAGCACTTACTTGTCCTACTCCCGAATGATCGATTCTCATGCCTGGTATACCAAGGTTATGGATTTCGGGACCTTCGTATTTCGCTAAGGTATTAGCTCCAGTATATGCCAATTTATCGGTAACAGATTCTGTTACGGGATTTCCGTTAACTAATTCTTTTAATCTAATATAGCCAGAGCCATTAGATTGTGCTTCCGAGAAAAATGGTGTGTTAAATTCTCCACCACCATGTGAACGAAATTTTTCTGCTATTAAATTTGGAAAGGCTGTTTTTTGCACTTCTAAATATAATCCCCCATCTGAAAATCCCGCTGTCAATGAATTACCTATCGAGATATATTTCGAAAAATCAACATTCCCGTTTTGTGTTGGTTCAAAGTCATTGCTGATTTCAGGTTTACATGATACAATTAAAGCTAAGGAAGCAAGCCCGAAGTATAGTTTTATATTTTTTCTGAACGTTTTCATAGTTTATTACCATTTATAGGTTAAAGAAATACCTGGAGCGTGTATATTAGTTTTAAATGTTCCGCTTAATGCAGTTTCTACATTCGTAACGGTTCTTTCAATAATACGCTGGAAAGTATAGGCTCCTGAAAGATCAAATTTGTCAGAAAGATTGTACGTGAAACCTACCGAGCCCATTACACGGTTATTATCTGGTGTTTCCGCATATACATATTGAGCGCGAACAGGTGTATAGACATAGCCTGCTCCAATTCTTAAATCTAAATTTTCTGAAGCATTGTAATTAAGACCTACTTTTCCTGAAAAGGCATTTTCGTATTTCTTAGTTTGCTCCGTGTCGCTCAACACAGGAGTATTATCTTCATAATCGAAAACCAGTTTTTTGTAAATACTGTATCCTATTAATGTAGCATCCGCAGCTAGGTCCATTTTTTCTCCTACTGGGAATGCTATTCCTAAATTGAAAGATGATGGTAATGGTAATTCAGCGGAGAATTTGGTGTCAGGAAAAGACGTAGCCAAAGCTGCTGGTACAGTAAATTTAGCATCTCCATCTTCTAATTTTGTTCTCACGTGGGATCGGTAGCTTAATGACACCGCAAAATCATCTTCTAGGTTATAGTGCACACCAACATTGTATCCCATACCTGTTCCAACTCCAGTAAGTTCAGCACGTCCTGCATTTCCATTTTGATCAAATACGGGTAGTGAACGCGAAAGGTCAACTGTTCCTACATTGTATACAAAGCCCCCGCCAATACCGAAGTTTTCAGTCAATTTAAAACTGATAGTAGGTTGAATATAGATAGCACGCAATGCCAAATGATTTAATTCAAATCTGCCTGGCCAATCTGTTCCCCAGTCTACAGCACCACCATACGGTGTGTATACGCCAATACCCGCTTTCCACCAGCTATTCTTAGGGCCAAAAGACGCGAATAAAGAAAAAGGCGGACTTATTTGAAATTTAGTGTTGTATTGGACATCACTATTTACTTCTTTAAATGCTGATCTGAACATGACAGCAGAAGCACCGACCGAAATCGAATTATTTTCTGCTTTTGAGAGTGCTCCAGGATTATAGAAGATACTGGTCTCATCAACAAATAATGCAGACCCAGCTCCAGACATTCCTAGCGCTCTTATGCCCTGAGTGTTCACTTGGGAACCCTGAGCAAACGTTAGTGTTGGACTTGCCAGTAAAAGGGCAAAAAGTAATTTTCTCATATTGCGTGAGGTTTTTTTAATTAGAATTTAGTATGCTAACATAGTATTTTTTTTTATAAATAAAATAATTATTTGTCTTTTTTTGATTAATTGAAATGATTAACTTAACAATCAAAATATATATAACATCATGAGTCAAGTTACATTTAAGGGAACACCTGTAAGTACAAATGGTTCTTTACCTCAGGTAGGAGAACGAGCTCCAGACTTTTCATTAACGTCAGCAGATTTGTCGCAAAAGTCAATAAAAGATTTCGAAGGTAAAAGAATTATCTTAAATATTTTTCCAAGTATAGATACAGGTACATGTGCTGCGTCTGTGCGTGCATTCAATGAAATTGCTTCGTCATTACCTAATTCGGTAGTGCTTTGTATTTCCAAAGATTTGCCTTTTGCGCAAGGAAGATTTTGCGCTGGTGAGGGGTTACAAAATGTGATTACATTATCTGAATATAAAAACTACTCATTTTCAGATTCTTACGGAGTTCGTTTTACCGATGGTCCTTTGGAAGGATTATTAAGTAGAGCGGTTGTAGTGGTGGATGAGACAGGTAAAGTTATTTACCATGAGCAAGTTTCAGAAATAGTTGATGAACCAAATTATGAAGCTGCATTAGCAGTTTTATAAAAATAATCTCATTTTACTAAGGATTGGGCGATATTTTCGCTAAATCCTTAGTATTACAATATGTAATGTTATTTAAAATAAATAATATTGCAGTATGCTAGAAAATCAACCTACCAAACATTTCATTCTCGTTGATCCTTACCTTAAGGATGGTATACTATTAGCTAAAAAATTGCTTTCTATAGGTTATTATGTTTCCGTTATTGGTGATACGGCAAACTCTGAAGTTGATGTAATTTCCACCAGGCAATCGAGTAATAATGATTTAGAAATTCTTGATATTAAAAATGGTTGCATAAACAATATTATACCTAATAATGATTTAAAATTTTCTAAAAAATTTTATGTTTTAAATACACTTAAGAGTGTAAATTCAATATTTACGGTACCAAATACTAAAGAGAATAATGCGCTTTTTGCAGAGTTTATACATGGTATAAAACGATTCGCAATTGAAAATCAAATTGAGATTTGTTATAATAAAATTCATCATTGTGAATTATCATTTATAGAAGAAATAATAGATTACTTAAATTCTTTTTTTAAAAATAATGAGAAGAGGTTGATGGTAAATTCCTTAGATATTGTTTGGTTTGTCGGTGGTAAGAATATGTTTATAGATGAAATAGTGAAAGACATTCTTGATTCGAATTCGGATGCTGATAATTTCTCAAACAGGATTACTTTTAGAGATCTCTTAAAAATATATTTCGAAGTGTTGGGTGCAGAGTTAGAATTCTGCGGTAAAGGTGAGCAGGAGAGGGGAGTTATTGTGGATTATGAAGAAGAAATTTTGTCACTCCATGGCCTGGGGAGTCAGAAGATACGCTTGGGTAATACAGTATTAAAAATCAACGATTTACATGACTCAAGTTTATTTGAAAAGTTAAAGGGACAGAATTTGAACTCTTTAGATTCAAATTTATCTGCAGAATTAGAAGGTAAAATCAAAAGGTTAATTAAAAAGAAAATTTATAACAATATGTAAATGAGGCTTTTGTCCTACTAAATTGGTTTAGTGAGTTAAAAGCTTAAAAAAAGAAATAAAAGCTAATAAATTGGAATAGTTTTTGTTATCATTACGCATCTACGAAAAACAAAATAAATACAATAATGTTACTAGTTATGTTTAATTTGGGGGCAGGATTATGGAAGGTAAAGTAGCAAATATTCCGAGCACAAAATCGGACAATGAGATAAAAAGCAATAAAGATAAATCGAAGATTTATTTTTTTATTGTGGCTATTATCGCATTGTTAGCTACGAATGTGTACTTCTATGTAAAATATAAATCTTCAGGTGAGAAACTATATACTTTAACACTTCAAAAGGAAAAACTTCAAATAGAAATAGATCGTATAGAAGCGGAATTGGATAATATCGATCGTCAAAATATTCAAGGTTTGCCACAAGAAGTAATAGATCAACAACTGAAGGCACGTCAATTGATAGCTGATTTACGTCGTGCATTAGAAGAAAACAACGTTTCAGATAGCCAAATTCAGTTAGCCAATTCTCAACTCGAGTCACTTAAAAGTAATGTATCAAAATTGTTAACGGAGGTAGACGATCTCAAGCTTCAGAACGAAATACTGAAAAAAGAGAATGTAGAACTGCAAGGTACAGTTAAAGAAACTACGAACAAAGTGCAGAAGTTGGCGAACGATAATTCTGTATTGAGTGAGAAAGTTCTGATTGCTTCCTCGCTAAAAGTTTCCAATATTGTGATTAATGGAGTGGAGCAAAAGAAAAATGGAACTTTGGAAATAGAGAATAGAGCAAAAAAAGCAGATAAATTACAGATAAAATTTACTATAGTGGATAATCCACTGGCTAAAAAAGGTAGAAAAGAAGTGTTTGCTAGAGTCATAGACCCACAAGGAAATTTAATAGCAGCCAGTAATGATGTATTCTATGTTCATGGAGATAAACTTCAGTATACTTTTAAAGAGCATATAAATTTTACCAATAATGGAGAAGAATATACATTCTTATGGAATGATCAGACGAAATTGAAAAAAGGTGCTTATACGGTTCTTCTCTATGCTGATAATGCTATTATGGGTAGATCTAGTGTAGTACTCAAATAATTTTTGGAGTTTAGACTTCATTATACTATTAATATGAATGTCCTTCTTGATATACGAGAGGGACATTTTATTTAAGGCTATCTGCGTTTCGAACCATATCCAGCAGCTGCTATTCTTTTCCTTTATATATCTTATCTAATTAGTACCATCAGATATGTAGAAACAAAGAAATTGCTATAGGCCTTAAGACATAAGAAAAGGCTTATGTTTTTATTACATAAGCCTTTTTGTATAATATTTATATTTCTATTAAGATTCGTAATTTGCTTTTTTCGGAAATACCAATGAAGCAATAACGCTAATAGCTAAGATCGCAACGATAATAATTAGCGAGTGCGACGTCGTAAAACCCCATTCTTTTAGGTAGCTATGCAATAACATTTTTGCGCCAATAAAAACTAATAAGAAAGCTAATCCGACCTTTAAAAGGTGAAATTTGTCTATAATATTTACTAATAGGAAGAACATAGAACGCAAACCTAATACAGCAAAAATATTCGAAAAGAAGACAATATAAGGGTCTTTGGTAACGGAGAAAATCGCTGGAATAGAATCCACAGCAAAAATTAAATCTGTAAACTCAATCACTAATAACACTAAAAATAGAGGAGTAACATATTTCACCCCATTCTCTATTACGAAAAACTTACCACTTTCGAGTTTATGTGTTACTTTGAAATATTTAGATGCGAATTTAACTACAGCATGATTCTGAGGATCTACTTCTTCTTCTTGGTTGCGGTTGATATACATCATGATACCTGTGTATACTAGGAAAGCTCCGAAAACGTATAGAATCCATCCAAACTTAGCTATCAATGCAGCTCCAACAAAGATAAATATACAACGCATCAAAATAGCGCCTATAATACCCCATACTAATACCTTATGGTAATATTTTTCTGGAATACCAAATGAGGAAAATAGGAGCACCATTACAAAGATATTATCTACAGATAGGGCATACTCGACAATATATCCTGTAAGATATTCTAACGTCAAATTTTTGTTATAGGCTTGTATACTCGCAACTACATCATCTGTTATTTTCACATCATGAAGATGTTTGGCTACGACTTCTTTCAGACGGGCGAGATCATGAACATTGTGCAATTCATTACCCCAGAAATATAAAATTGCCCCAAAACCCAGTGCAAATAAAACCCATATTAAGGACATAATTGCAGCGGCTTTCAAGGTGATGGGTTTATCATTTTTGCTAAATAATCCTAAATCAATAGCGAGCATGAGGATAATAAAAATTATAAATCCTCCAAAAAACATTAGTTCGTGACTCATCTTTATTTATTACGTTCTGTGGTAAATTTTACTAATTGTTGTAAGCCTAATTTATATTCATTATCCGGAAATTCATCCAAGATAGCAAAGGCTTCTTGTTGAAACTGCAACATTTTATTTGTAGCATAATCTAAGCCTCCACTACTTCTCACAAATTGAATTACTTCTGCTACTTTCTCTGGATTATCGCTGTGGTTTTTGACCAATTTGATAATGTTTCTTTTTTGTGATGTACTAGTCTCGTTTAATGCAAAAATCAAAGGCAAAGTCATTTTCTTTTCTTTGATATCATTTCCAACAGGTTTTCCTACATCATCCAATCCAAAATCAAATAAGTCATCCTTAATCTGGAAAGCTAATCCTACCTTTTCTCCGAAAAGTCGCATTTTCTCGACCACTTCATCAGAGGCACCAACCGAGGAGGCTCCAGACGCGCAGCATGATGCAATTAATGAAGCTGTTTTTTTACGGATAATTTCGTAATAGATTTCTTCCTTAATGTCCAATTTGCGTGCTTTCTCAATTTGTAGCAACTCGCCTTCACTCATTTGCTCTACGGCGTGAGAAACTATCTTTAAGAGATTCAGTTCGCTGTTGTTTACGGAAAGTAATAATCCTTTCGCCAACAGAAAGTCACCCACCAACACGGCTACTTTATTTTTCCATAACGCATTAACCGAAAATAGGCCTCTACGTTCATTGGCATTATCCACAACATCATCATGAACCAAAGATGCTGTATGAAGTAACTCCACTAAGGAAGCACCACGATACGTTGACTCATTGATGGTACCACAAAGGCCTGCCGCAAAAAAAACAAACATAGGACGCATTTGTTTGCCCTTTTGTTTGTAAAGATATTGAGTTATAATATCCAATAGCGGCACAGAACTCTGCATAGATTGCTTAAACTTTCTTTCGAAAGAAGCTATTTCTGTGGCTATGGGTTTTTGTATTTCTTTTAAACTTCGCATGAAAAATGGTACGTACCAATAAGCATCAATTATAGTTAACTAATATAGCAAAATTACACTAGATGGATTCAACTGATTTTTCTAATTCAGCATACCATTCCGCACCATATTCGCGTATTAAGGGATCTTTGAGGAATTTGTACACGGGTACTTTAAGTTCTTTGCCAAAGGTACACGCGTCATGACAAATGTGCCAACGATCGTAATGTAGTACATCAAATTCGGGATAATGTGTAGTACGGATAGGATAGAGATGGCAAGAAATTGGTTTTTTCCAACTTACATCCCCTAATTCATATGCTTTTTCAATAGCACATTTTGTTATTCCGTTTTCCCAGGTAACGTAAGCACATTCCTTATTACCGTCAACACAGGTAGTCGTTAGATCACCATCAGCATCAATAACACTTGTTCCGTATTGTTCTACCGCTTCAATTCCTTTTTCTGTCATCAAATGTTTTACTTTCGGATAAATCTCTTCAAGTATCGCTTTTTCTGACTCTCTTAGTGGTGCTCCAGCATCACCTTCTACACAACAAATACCTTTACATTTCGATATATTGCAAACAAAATCATTGTTTATAATATCTTCATGCACAAGTACATTACCAACCTCAATCATTAATTTATTTATTTTGAATAACTTACTTTTTTCCCTAATTCGTACTTCAGACCATCAGCTTTTGTTAATTCCATTGTTACTGAGCCGATTAAGATTTCCACCTGTGCCTTTACGGGTATTCTGTTTCCATCATTGGTCACCCAAAGATATAATTTACTATCCTTTTTGAAAATACGTCCAGGCTTAATTTCTGGATTAAGTTTGATACAATCTAATGTACCTAATGCTGTTTTGATTTTTTCGGTTCCCACATAAGTCACACGCAACTCAGCAACTTCATCATTTAAGAAATAAGGTATTTTGAACGAGTCACCCGATTTGAGCGAAGCTAAATCCAGGTTTCTTGCAAAATAATAGGCGGAAACTAAATCAAATAATTGAGATGAAGGGCTTTTGAAAGTTCCTTTAGCACCTTTTACCGTATGATTCCGGTGATCAAAAGTTGCATATTCCTTACGCGTATAACTGTTCTCGTGAATATCTTCCGTGTACAAATAAGGTTGGTAGGTCGAACCATCAATATAACTGTCATATTTATTTTTTACCGTATAAAAAATTGAGAAACCTGAAGAAGTCTGTCCATAAGCACTTAAATGAAATACATTCTTGTTGCTGAATTGTAATTTCGATTTGTTAACCGAAAGCACGCCATTTGCGGCAGAAAGAATCCCGTATTTCAGTTTATAAGATAATTTTTCACCTTCTTTGAATGTTGGTTCTTTAAGATAAGGCAAAGTCTGGCTATACCCAAGGGTTAAACCAGTAAAAAGAAGTAATAATGCTGCGTAAAATTTTTTCATATAAATAGGACAGTCTGGTAGTCAAATAGTTTAACTTTTGCGTTTGAATACGGGTACAGTAGAACACGGTTCACCGTACATGATGCTTTTGGCTACATGAGTAAGGCGTGAAGTAAAAGTGACGAAAGCACTTTCGGGAATGAATATATCCCCACAACCTTTTACTACTACACGCTGATCCTGATATTGGGAATAATCAATAGCATTGATAGCTAAAGTATATTGTTCGCGAATTACATCATCTTTTGTTCCAAAAGTAATGGATTTAGCAAAAGGTGTTAATTTGTTCGACAGAATCATATATGCCCATGTCGGTACAATAGCGTCAGTGGAGCACGTGATTCCGATATGCTTATCTTGATATTGAGACCAATCGTGTTCTTTTACAAAATCACGGAAATCTTTTTCACGTAATATAAGTCCGTGAAATAAATTATTTTTTATATCGTATACGATGATATCTTCCTGATTTGGTGAATACTTTGCCAAATCTATCGTTAACAACCCACTTTGAGCTACCTTGTTGACAATGTTTTCTTGAATTTCCATATTCTCTAAAAATAAAATAGCCGAACACCTTAGGTGTTCGGCTATAAAAATAATTATAATATCTTAATAAAATCTAATACGATTGTCATCAATATCAGCATTGTCCATCAACGCTTTAAAGATAGATCCCCATGAACGTTGTTGTTTCGCTGCCAACAATTGTTTTTGTTGTGCTTTGCGTTCAGATTCTACCATCTCTTTAGGATTTACAAAGCTAGAAACTTGAACAGCGTAAACGCCTTGCGTACCCTCGATGCTTTTTGAAGGTTTGTTAGGTTGTAAACCAAATACAGTACCTACTACTGCGCTTTCGAAAGAAACACCAGGAATTACTGGGTTAGCTAATACGATGTTTTCAACATTGATAGCAGATTTACCCAATTTTTGAGCTACTTGATCAATCGATGTAGCACCATTCAACGCGTTATTCATTTTTTCTTTCAACATACGCGCTTTCACTAGGTTTGTTACACCCAATTGAATTTCTGATTTGATAGCTTCTAATGGTTGGATACCTTTAGGGCTTACAGATACAGTTTTAGTAAGGATAAAGTGATCGTTTGATTCAAAAATTTTGTCTGTTACGTCGCCAGCTTTTGATTCATACACCCATCTTACTAATTCTCTAGGAACTTCAACACCATTTAACGTATTGTCCATAGCACGTAGGCGGACAGATCTTTCTGCAGTTAAATTATGTTTTTTAGCAACATCAGCAAAGTTTTTGCTGTTAATTTCCGAAAGGATGTTGTTTGCTTTTGTATAAGCTGCATCTGTAGTTTCTTTACCTG
Source organism: Sphingobacterium sp. SGL-16 (assembly GCF_011043515.1). NCBI lineage: Bacteria > Pseudomonadati > Bacteroidota > Sphingobacteriia > Sphingobacteriales > Sphingobacteriaceae > Sphingobacterium > Sphingobacterium sp. SGL-16. The sequence goes on from NZ_JAAKGQ010000004.1 coordinate 79,923, forward strand.
CTACGATTGCTTTATCAACTACAGCAACTTTAACGATTTTAGAGTTACCGATATGTTTTTCAATTTTCAATACGTGAACACCGAATTGAGATTCCACTACGACAACATCACCAGGTTTATTGTTGAAAGCAGCTTCTTCAAAAGGACCAACCATTTGACCTCTTGTAAATGTACCTAAATCACCACCATTTACTTTGCTTGCTTGATCCTGGCTAAATTCAATAGCTAAAGTTTCGAATTTTTCGCCTTTTGCTAATAAGCCTTTGATCGAATCAGCTTTCGCTTTTGCTTTTTCAACACCACCTTCAGCAGCTGCGTTTAACAAGATATGACTTGCTTTTACTGAATCAGCACTGAATTTAGAATCTATTACTTTTGCGATCTCATAGTGACCGTTTGAAGCGTAAGGGCCTACTGTAGTACCTACAGGTACATTAAATACCACTGAATCTAAAGCTGCGCTTAATTGACCTTTTTTGTAGTAAGTAACAGGCGCTTTGTTGTCCGAATTAATAGTTACGAATGAAGAATCATTTTTCGAAGCGCTTAATTCTTGTTTTAATGATTGGATAGATGCGAGAGTAGCCGCTGAATCTTTTTTCGTAGGTCTTGCATCGATCAAAATATATTCTACAGCACGAGTTTCTTCTTCGTTTCTGAATAAGTTTTTGTTTTTATCGTAATACTCTTTGTAATCAGCTTCAGTTAATTTGATTTCAGCCTCGTTTACAGAAGAGTAATCCAAAAGAACATATTTGAAATTAGCCAATTTATTTTTAGCTGTGTATTCATCTTGTGCTTCTAATGCTGTAACGTATACAGATGAACCTACTAAATTGGAATATTTTTCAGCTAATCTTTGTGAACGGATTTGCTCTAACATGCTTTCCCATTGTTGAGCAATTTGAGGATTTGATTTTGCTTCAGTAATTACTTGAGCTAAATAAGTTCTATCGAATTGACCAGTTTGAGGATTAGTGAAAGCCTGTACGATTTGTTGTGCTGGATTTGGACCAGAAATCAAATCATTCAATTCTTTTTTCCCTAATGTAATACCTACTTTTTCAATTTCAGAATTCAACAATTCTTGAGAAACCATTTGATTCCAAACTTGCTGAACAGCAAAATTTTTGATTTGCGGTGTTTCAGCACCTCCCATTTGTTGTTGATACTGATTGGAAGTTTGCTCTACCAACGCATTAAAATGTTGGTAATCGATACTGTTTCCATTGATGTTCCCTACTTCATTTTGCTTTTGAGCCCAAAATGGTGCTCCTGATCTTAAAGCATCACCTAGCAAAAACGCAACAATTGCTAAACCGATAACGAAGATTACTAATCCCGCGCGGTTACGCAAATTACCCATTAATCCCATATTCCGTAATTTGTATTTATGTGTTTGTTCTTTAGTTATTTAATTGACTTTGTTTTTAAACAAGGCGCAAGATACAATTTTTATAAAAAAAAAGCATATAAAATATATGCTAATTCAAAACATCTTTTTTAGTTTTTTGTTATACCAGATTTTATTGCCCAAAAGCAGGTAGCTGGCTATTGTTAGATGGTAGATAAAAACCTGTCATATTTTCACCTTGGATATTTTTAAAATCTGTATCTGAACGGAAAGAAGTGGCTTGCATACTACCTCTAGCGTCCTTAAAATCCATCGTAATGGGTACAGAGTTGTAATATATCTTTTGGTTTTCGTCGTAAAAAATCTCTTCAGATTTGATCACAGAACCATCAGCCATATTGATAACCACATTTTTGCGAAACTCCGTAATGCCTTGTAAAGCACGCTGAATTCCGTAATCCGAACGAATTCTTTGGGTTTCTTTTCCAGTAGCATCATAAAAAATAATTTGGAGGCCTTTCTCGAATTCGTAATTGTTGTTCTTGCCTTGCGTGGTATCGTGATAGATTTTCATTTCAGGACCTGTCAACTGTGCTTTTACGACTGCGGAATCGCTATATATGATTTTAACATCTTTATATAAATCGACAGCTTCTTCGGCTTTGATGTTTTCAATCGCATTAATATCCTTCATCTCATTCTCACAGGCCGTAAACAGCAAAATCCCTATTACACACAAAGCGAATAGGGATGCCATATTTTGTTTGCGGAATTTATTAATCATAGCTTCTTCTTTGGAACCAAAGATCATTGATATTAAATCCTACACTAATATTGATATAGCGCTCACGCACTAAGTTATTGTTCAATGTACCTTGTTGACCAAATTCAGCCGAAATATTAATTCTAGAAGAAGTACGGCCAAAATTTGTTTCAGGAAGAGGAAGACCAAAACCTACTGTTACTGCCATATCATCTATACGTGTACTGTTGGTCGTGATGTGTCCTTGATTATATCTTACGCCTAATCTATAATCCACGATATCCCAATATCTATTTGAACTAGCATCTGGTTTCCATTGACCACCTAAAGCAACACCGTAGTTTTTGCCTAGAGGTGCTTCGCCGGCACGAGTTTGGTATTCAGTCCAATCTGCGTATTTGAAATCTGCGCCAATCATCCAATCATAACCTTTAGATACTGTAATACCCACGCTATGTTTCATTGGAAGGTTGATATTACGTGTTCTATCGCCTACTTGAGGAAGAGAATCTAAGGCTACATTTTCGAAGTCTTCATCCAAAGATGGTTGCGTACGCGTGATCAACTGCGAAGTATTCTCTTTTACTGTGTTATTAAGCGACCCGGAATAGCCTAAAGTTATATTGTGCTTTTTGCTAACAGGAAACGAATATTGTGCACCATAATCTACGATTAAACCACGAACCAAACGTGTCACTTGACTCTTAGCATTTAAAGAATTATAATCGTAAGGAAAACTTACAGTAAGATTATCTTTTAATTCACCAAATAGAAAACCTGCGTTACCACCGATACTGAATCCTTTGAAAGGAGAAAAACCATAACCTACAAAAGCTTTATTCAGACCACCTTCACCTTCTTTTGATTGGCGGGTAGTGATTGTTCCCATGGTACGAGTTTCAGTGATGTTGTAACCCAGATCAGAGTATGGCATCAATCCAAACGCAATACCATGATTACGTGCAACAGCAAAACCAAATCCAAAATGTGAAAAGGCAAAGTCCGCTGTGTTGTCTTGCGCAGTACCTTTATTCAATTGCGTGATATTTCCGTAAAGACCTGCGTCCAAAATGGTTCTGTTCAATCCTGAATAACTTGCAGGATTGGCGATGTTCAGAATAGGCAAACCAGCTTGATATCTTACGGCAGTAGAAATACCACCCATGGAACGTGTTTGTGGCAACAAATCTTCGCGCATCTGCCCAATACCAAATTTAGAATAGGGCGAATGCGAAGTAGTTTCTTGAGCGAAAGTCTGTGTTCCCGACAACAACAATGCTGTTCCGAGCATAACTTTTATCGCTTTTTTGGCACTCAATATGTTTGACTGTCTATACATATATTTATTAAAATCCGATATTGGACTATTCTTTTATACTGTTAGGTCAATAATAATACTAACTTTTATTGGATACAAAACTATTTATTTTTAAATGAATACCTGAGTCTATTTTGTTAAAAAAGGTTAATCATTTAAATATTAATTCATTACATAAATTGGAAATAAATAATTGTTGCAACGATTATAATGTAAATACTTTCATAAAGCCATTTTATTTTAGCGTAGGCAAAATAATAGGCCAAATAAATAGCCAACGGCGGCGCACATAATAAAAAATGGTTAATTGTAATTTGGCTATTCAGGTAAAATGATCCAATAATCAAAAGTAGCATATAGAACAACAATTGAAAGGCTTTTCTGATATGAACTATACTTCTGAAATATTGATCTTTCAAGACCAAAAGAAACAATAACATTGCAATTCCTACAGGAAAAACAACAAAATAATCGTGATAATCAACCTTTAGTCCAGTAGGCAAGGAATTGACGAAAGGCTTAAATATTTCCAAGAATTCATCCCATCGATCCACCCAATAATAAGCCACGCCCAATAAGAAATAGATCACGCTAAAGCCCAAAATAGGTGTTACCCATTCACGCCATATAAAAGGTCTGAATATGATTAAAGCTATCCATAACAACATCAGCATGACGATGAATGGAAAGTAAATCAGACTTCCTAAAGCTACAATCATACCCAAATCAAACATCAACGTTTTGACATCAGCTTGTTTATACATATTGAATAATTTGCCCATCATCCATATAGTGATGAAATTGCAAATCAACGTAGGAGATAGCACCAAAAACGGCAAAAACAAACTCACTAATGTCATAAACATCAGTGCTGTTAAGAAAGTAGGTTTGCCTAAAAAATTGAAGTGGTTGATAACTTTATTGAGGAGAAAAGCTTGTAACAACGTCAAGACTAATGTGATTAACACATTAGATTGAGGTTCAAGATTTTTTCCAAATTCAATGTTAAGGAGATTATCAACAGCAGGTTCTAGAAAGAAAGGTTTGAGTTCTGCAGGCAAATGAAAAAAAGCCCCCAAACACAGTATAGTTCCCACGGCACATACCCAAAATATGTTGATAGGGGTGAATTTTCTGTGTTGATTGATAATCATAGTTTTGGCAAATCAAAAAATTGGAAAGACTATTTGTCTTCCAATTTTTTTACTTTTTTGTCAATGGTGAATAAATAAATATACATACCAATTACAATTGTCAAGATTACGCCGACTACAACCCAAATCTTTCCCGAACTTCTCAATCCTGTAGCCATTTCTACCGTGTTGTCTTGAGCAAAAGTGCATATAGAGAATAGCACGAATGCTAATGCAAGGCTAATTTTTTTCATTCTACTATTTATTGAATTTTATTTGCTTTGTTTTCTAATAGACGTAGTCTGTAACGTAATGTACAAACCCATGAACCAGTCAATATCCAGCCAATTACAGCTGTGTAAAATACAGGACGCATGTAATTGTCCATGTCTAAGTCTCCAAATGTGGAGTTGCCACCATTTCCTGGATGCAAAGAATCTGTTAATTTGGGCAAGATGTACAACAATACGACCATTATAGGGAAGGCGAAGATGTTGTATACAGCGGATATTTTAGCGCGTTTTTGTTCTTCATCCAAGGCATTTCTCAATACCAAATACGCCAAATACATTAATGTAGCGATAGCCGAACCATTTAATTTCGGATCATTTGGCCATGGCTCTCCCCAGGTAATATTTGCCCATTGCATACCTGTCAAAAGACCGAAAGCACAGAAAATAATTCCTGTGTTCACAGCTTCGACTGCAAGCATATCATGTTTTATGTCTCCACTATTCAAATATTTGATACTGTTTATTACAGAGATCAAATACAGTGTCAACATGGTAAACCACATAGGCACGTGAAAATAAACGTTACGAATGGATTCATTTAGAATGTGAAGCTCGGGTACAGGACCGATAAAACCAGCGACAACAGACGCACTTACCATACACGCCGCAAGGATTTTCCACCAATTTTTTCTCATTATTTACTAATAATTTTAATCCCTCCAAAGGTAAGGAAATAACAATAAAGAAATAGTAATAGTTATGACATTAATTGCGAGTAATACCGCGATTTCACCGTAGCTAATTCCGCGATCTAATCCTTGTAATGCATTGTTCGACAACTTAATCAATACTATTAGTAAAGGTATAATGACAGGGAAAGCCAGAATCGCCATTATAGTACTATTATTGCCTGTCTTAGAACTAATGCCAGATACCATCGTAAAGACTGTAGCAAAACTGATGCTTCCTAACAAAACCGCTACAAAGTAAAGTAGGGCATCACCAACAGGGTTTTTGAAGATTACAGAATAGGTGAAATAAGCAATAATAGACAGTAACACCATGAGAATAGTGTTATAAATAATTTTCGAAAGAATGATTGCTTTGGGGCCTGTAATAGAATAATAATACAATTGTCGGTATTGACTTTCTTGGACGAAAGAACGACTTATAGCATTAATAGAGGCAAAAAGTAGAATAATCCAAAAAAGGGCATTCCACATTAAAGCATTATCTACAGTTTTGAATGCTTGATAGCAAACAAAAACTGTAGATACTACATATAGAAATATGCTATTGATAGCATGTTTTGATCGCCATTCTAAGATAAGATCTTTATGGACTAAAGTTTTGACTTCTTTCAAAAGACTCATGTGCTACAAAGATACACATAATTTGAAATTAGCCGATTGAATGCTAGATTAAGCGTTCGAAATATCTGATTTTGCTTTGTCAGCAATATCTTCTGCTTGATTAGCTAATCCTTGCGCAGCATCTGAAGCTTTGTTTGCCCATGAAGAAGCTTTGTCAGATACTTTGTCTAATACACTTTTACTTGCGTCTTTCGCTTTTGATTTAAGATTTTCTAATTCTTCTTTTGCACTTGCAGCCAATTTTGAAGCTTTTTTAGATTCTTTTTTGGAAAGCTCTTTTAGGGATTTCGTTAAATCTTTGATGCCACAATTTGCTTTATCTAAAGTTTTTTTACCGTCTTCTGTCGCTAATAAATAATAAGCAGCTGTACCCACCGCAAGACCTAATAATGCAAATGCTACTAATCCGTTTTTATTTTTCATAATATTGAAATTTTGAATGTATATATAATGACTACCTATTTAGTGTCTTTATAAAACAAGCATCATTCCAAAAAGTTTTGAGATTATTGCATTAACATTATTTAACTTTCCACTGTGCGTTTAGCGGATTGTAAAGTGTATAAATGATGGTAAAGTCCTGACCCTTTAGCTAATAATTCATCGTGATTACCAAACTCTGCTACTACACCGTCTTCTACTACAACGATGTTGTCTGCATTTTTAATGGTAGATAGTCGGTGAGCGATGATAATAGAAGTACGATTTTTCATCAACTCTTCTAAAGCTTCTTGAACTAATCTTTCGGATTCTGAATCTAAGGCAGAAGTAGCCTCATCTAAGATTAAAATGGAAGGATCTTTTAATAAAGCTCTTGCTATAGCAATGCGTTGACGTTGTCCGCCAGATAATTTTACCCCACGTTCGCCTACAATAGTATCATATCCTTCTGGAAAACCCATAATGAAGTCGTGTGCATTCGCGCGTTTTGCAGCTTCAATAATACTTTCAGGATTGGCATCCAGACGGCCGTAATTGATGTTTTCACGAATAGTTCCTCCAAATAAGAGGACATCTTGAGGTACGATAGCCACTTGATTACGAATATCGGTTAATGAATATTGGGAAGCGTCCAAATCATCGTATAAGATTTGGCCTTTCGTAGGATTATAGAATTGTAAGATTAAAGAGGCAATAGTAGATTTACCAGCGCCACTAGGCCCCACAATTGCTATCTTATCTCCCGCATTAGCTATAAATGAAATGTCTTTTAGAATATTAATATCAGGTCTAGATGGATAAGCAAATTGTACAGAAGAAAATGTCAACTTACCCGCAATAGGTTTAATGATGTCTTTGTTATCCTCGTTAACGATGATGTTTTCGGTCTTCTCATTCAAAATCTCAATCACACGTTCACTTGCTCCCAATGCTTTTTGAATACCAGCATATAATTCTGGGAAGCTTCCCATAGAACCAGCTACAAACATGGAATACAAAATGTAAGTGGTTAAATCACCTACTGTTATTTCGCCAGTAGAGACTAAGGATGCACCATACCAAATTACCGCGATTACAGCACCGAAAATACAGAAGATGATAAATGAAGCGAACAAGCCTCTGAAAGTAGCACCTTTAATAGCTAGCTTCACCACATTATCTAATTTTTTGCTGTATCGTTGTGCTTCATAAAATTCATTTACAAACGCTTTAACATTGGAAATACCTAATAAGGTTTCTTGTACTATACTATTGGAATCCGCTAACTGATCTTGAGTTTGGCGTGATAGATTACGAATAAATCTTCCGAAGAAAATTGCTGTAACTACCAAAATTGGTAATATACTTAAATTCATTAAGGCCAATTTTGGTGAAACCCAAACCAATAATAACACACCGATCAAAAGGCTTAACATTTGTCTGATTATTTCAGCTAAAGTCGTTGTTAACGTATCTTGGATTTGAGATAAATCAGAAGATAATCTGCTGTTTAATTCCCCAACTCTTCTATTTGCAAAAAAATCGACAGGAAGAGTTATAAGTTTTAGGTAAGAATCACGTCTGATGTGGGCTAGAGCTTTCTCTGCAATTTCTACAAATAGTCGAATGCGAAAGAAAGACATTATCGACATGAATAATAAAATACTCAAAGATAAAGCGCCAATGTAAAAAACGCTTGGCTCTAACCACGGATAGATTTGCTTTCCTTGAGCTGCATCGATCATGGCTCCTAGCAAAGCTGGAAACGTTAGCATTGTCAAGCTTGAAAGTACCAAAAATACCATCCCCATAGCAAACTTGAACTTAAAAGGCTTCAGGTATGTAAAAATTTCTAAAGCTTTTTTTACTAGTTCCTTGCTAATTTTTGGTTTTGGTAATTCTTCAGCTTGGGTATTGCCACTATTCAGTCTTTGTCTAGCCATTTTCGTTAACTCAATGCTTATTTAATGGCGACAAATGTACATATATTCCCAATGGATGACATCAGACTTTCGTCACATTTTTCGATTTCAATTGCTTGTATTGGTATAGTAAACCCAAAATAAGTGCAACTATTATCAAAATAAATACATAAATATACTTGCTGCTATTGAGATCTTCTTCTTCCAATGATTTGATTTTATCTTTTAACTTGTCATTTTCAGCCTGCAATTTTGAGATTGTTTTCATATAGGCTGTGACTTGCTGATCATATTCGTTCGCCAGCTGCTCATAGCGTTCTTTTTCACTGTCTTTTAGATCCAAAAGTTTGCGTGTTTCTATGAAAATATTATTGTCTGTGACGACGATTTGTTTTAAAATATCAATGGATTTCTGCATGTCATTTTTGGATTTGAAGAGACCAAAAATTCCAGTCTTTTGTTGAAGTGAAACATCATATTCTCCAAATTTCTGATTACGTGCATTTAGTAGATTATTGACACGCTTGCGTTGATCCTCGAAAGAAGTGGAATTGTCTAAAGGAGATTGAGCTAATAAAGAAGTTGTAGTGGTGAATAAAATTAAAAGTGCAAAAAGCAAGTTTTTCATTTGTTACGATTTTGTTCTTGATTAAGACTTGACTGTTTAGGTTTAGTTTAATTTTTTTTTTGGATTGTAGCAATCCAAAAATGTATATCGTTTTACAGATATACTAAACAACCAGATTATGAATTTAATAAAATCTTTTTTATTTATTGGGCTTGCTATGAGCGTATTGCTGGGTTGCGACAAAGTGGAGAGTAATACTTATTTCAAAACTCGTTTGCCTGTCTTTGAAAAGATGTCGGTTATTCGCACTCAAATGACATCAGTAGTCGAGCCGCAAGCTATCGAGCAAACAGGTAAAATCTATATTTTCAAGGATTACTTATTCATAAATGAGCCAATGAAGGGGATTCATATTTTTAATAATGTAAACCCTTCCAATCCAAGCGCAGTTGCTTTCTTGAATATTCCTGGAAATGTGGACATGGCTGTAAAAGACAACGTGCTTTATGCAGATAGCTATGTAGATTTATTAGCCTTTGATTTATCTAATCCTACAAAACCAACATTATTGAATCGTATTGAAGAGGTTTTCAAGAATGTCTATCAATATGATTATGAAAATCAAACATTGAACAGTGTAGTGGTGAGGTATGTGGATACGGTAGTGAGTAGAGAATACTTTCGGACTTATAATCCTTATATAAACTATTATAAAGAGACAGTGAATTACTCCAATTCCGATGGTGGAGGAAGTTATGGTCAAGGAGGTTCGATGGCGAGATTTACCTTAGCCAATGAACACTTGTATGCTGTAGATCATTCATCTATGAACTTATTTGATGTTTCGGACAAAACGAAACCATCATTTAAGAAAAATATTAAGTTGGGGTGGGGTATCGAAACCATCTTTCCTTATAAAGACAATCTTTTCATCGGAACAAATTCAGGGATGTATATTTATAATATCGAAGATGCTTCAGCACCAAAAGAATTATCGAGATATGAGCACGTTCGTGCTTGCGATCCTGTCGTGGTAAATGACGATTATGCTTTTGTCACGTTGCGCACAGGTGCAGTTTGCGCAGGCATTGTAAATGTTTTAGAAGTAGTAGATATTAAAGATTTGAAAGCCCCCAAATTAGTGAAGACTTTTCAAATGCAAAATCCTCATGGCTTAGGATTGTCAGGAGATGTATTGTATATCTGTGAAGGTAAATATGGATTTAAAAGTTTTGAGGCGTCGGATGTAAACAATATTGGCTATTCGCCAATCGAGCATCTGTCTCAATTAAACAGCACTGATGTGATTCCAGGTCCAAAATCCTTAATCATAATAGGAGAGAAGGGTGTGTGTCAATATGATTATTCGAACAAAAAGTCTTTGAAATTATTAAGTTGTATATCTGTAAAACCTATTCAAGATTAATATGCGCATTTCTCTTTATTTGATTCTGATCTTGATGGGGATTAGTTCTGGTTATGGACAGACAAAAAAATATTTAACCCAGCTTGAAGGTGGAATTTTAACTTACGGCGTTGCTACAAAAGAGTTGGGGTATTCCTTTAGAGGAATAAGTTCTTATGATATTTCACCAAGTGCCTATTTTGGAATAGGAAGTGGCTATGAGCAATATATGTTCAATGAAGTGGATGATAAAACGTTCAAGTTAATACCCATATTTATTCAAGCTAAATATATATTAAAACCAGAAAAAAGGACATCATTATTTGGAGCTTTTGATTTAGGGTATGGTATTAATTTGAATAAGAAAGAAGTGTCTAATCTCTCCAAAATATCTTATGAAGGAGGTGCGCTCGCTTCTCCTCAACTTGGGATACATTGGAAATCCAAACGAAATAAAGAATATTTTAGTTTGGCAATTGGTTACAAATACCAAGTTTTAAAAGAAGATAATTATTACAACTACCGGTGGACTGAAGATTCACCTGTATTGTGGAATGCTGATAATTCACTCCTACAAGGATATGATAACTACTCTTATGATAAGTATCATATGCATCGGTTATCTGTTATGCTGGGATTTGGGTTTTAATTAAGATATAAACTCAATCATAATCATTTCATCGGGATAAAGTCCCAATAAAGTGCTGGCGTTACCTTTGTTGATAGCGATTTCTAGGAAGTTGGATATTCCAAAAAGACATAGCTTTTCACCTTCGGAAACTTCATTGTAATGCCAGCTCATTTTGTTGATGGTCTCGTTACGCTTGAAGTGCAAGATAAAATTACGTCCTTTTTGGACTTGATTGAACAAATCTTTACTGATATTGCTGATTACATTGCCAAAAGAATCAATATAGGAGACGTGACCTTTGATAATATTTCCTTCTATAATAGGGAGTAAGGTTACCTTTTGAAGAGGCGCATCAATTTTAGTTCCCAGCTCGGCAATATCTTTTCCCGAAGCGATGTGACAAGCTGCTTTAACTAATATATCGGCCAAAGGAAAATGTAAGAAGCGAAGATCTTGCATGATTTCAATTTCATACAATTCTTCTGCTTGGTCTTCACCCAAAATAATACTGAAAATACCATTATCGGCACCTACGAAATAATGTCCGTTGTATTTCATGGCAATATAACGACTACCTTCTTGAAATACTGTGTCTATACCGATAAGATGAACGGTGTTTTTCGGGAAATAATGATAGGCATTTTGCAATACAAAAGCCGCATTTTGAATATTAAATGAAGGGATTTCATGCGTGATATCAATTAATCTGACATCAGGAAGCAAAGAGATGATGCTTCCTTTAAGTGCCGCTTGATAAAAATCGCGATACCCAAGATCAGTTGTTAATGTAATTACACTCATGTTTGTTTGTTAGTGCGCTAAGAGAGACGCGCTATAGCTATTCCTTAATATTTTCTAAAAACAGATTACAAAGGTATAAAAACTACCCATGTTAATACCTCATATTTCTTCAAAATAATGAATATTTTTTAGAATTAGTGAGAGTCAGAATATTAGTTTGTATTTTTGTTTAGTAAGATAAAAATCATTTATCGATGTAAACAAAGATATTTATCTTTACTATGAAACCATTACACTAAAAATATAAAAGTTTGGGTGAATTAATAATCAATTTGGACGGCGTCAACTTAGCTTCGCTTTGGGGTGCGCAAAACGAGAATTTTGAGTCTATTAAAGAAAGATTCCCAAAATTGCGTTTGATAGCTAGGGGTACAGAACTTAAGGTGCTAGGTGAAGATAATGAACAGAAATCTTTTGAAACTGTATTCTCTACCATTATAGATCACGTTTCTAAATACCACAATCTTGAGCCTATTCAATTAGAAGAACTTTTGGGCGTTAAACCAAGTGCGGAATCAGTTGCTGAAAAAGAAAAGACAGATGCTTCTGCAGCATTGAAAGGTGAACCCATCGTCTATGGTCCTAATGGGCTAATTGTACGTGCGCGTACGCCAAACCAACGTAAGATGGTGGATAGTATCAATAAGAATGATATTTTGTTTGCTATTGGTCCTGCAGGTACGGGTAAAACATATACAGCAGTAGCGTTAGCTGTTCGTGCTTTGCGCAATAAGGAAATAAAACGTATTATCTTAACTCGTCCGGCTGTGGAAGCAGGAGAGAATCTAGGCTTTTTGCCTGGAGATTTGAAAGAGAAAGTGGATCCGTATTTGAGACCTTTGTACGATGCCCTTGACGATATGATTCCTGCTGAAAAGTTGAAAGGTTATTTGGAAAACAGAACTATCGAAGTTGCGCCTTTAGCTTTCATGCGTGGCCGTACACTGGACAACTGTTTTGTGATTTTAGACGAGGCTCAAAATGCTACCGATATGCAATTGAAAATGTTTCTAACGCGTATGGGACCTACAGCCAAATTTATTGTAACAGGTGACTTGACACAGATCGACTTACCTAAGAAAAATCAATCTGGTTTAGCCACAGCTGTGAAGATATTAGATGGCATCCAAGGGATTGACATCGTCCACCTAACAGGGAGTGATGTGGTACGTCACAAATTGGTGAAACGTATTTTGGAAGCTTACGGAGATTTGAACAATAATAAATAAATATACAAGACATCACAAGATGTCATATTAAATAAGATGAGTGCGATAAAAGAAACTAATTTTCAGTTTGACAAACAAACTGCTTTTTACAGAGGTAAGGTAAGAGATGTTTACACGATTGACAATGAGTATTTGGTAATGGTCGCATCAGACCGTATTTCGGCTTTTGATGTGGTATTGCCTAGACCAATTCCTTACAAAGGGCAGGTGTTAAATCAAATTGCTGCTAAGTTTTTAAAAGCTACGGAAGATATTCTCCCAAACTGGGTGATTTCAGTACCAGATCCTTCGGCTACAGTAGGTCATATGTGTGAACCATTCAAAGTGGAGATGGTGATACGTGGTTATATGTCAGGTCATGCTTGGCGTATCTACCGCGATGGTGGTCGCGAATTGTGTGGTGTAACTTTACCAGAAGGTTTGAAAGAAAACGATAAGTTTCCAGAACCTATTATTACCCCAACAACTAAGGCTGCAGTAGGTCATGACGAAGATATTTCAAAAGAAGATATTATCGCGCAAGGGGTTGTAAGTCAAGAGGATTACGAGCAATTAGAGAAATTTGCGCATGCATTATTCCAAAGAGGTACGGAAATTGCTAAAGAAAGAGGACTGATATTAGTAGACACGAAATATGAGTTTGGTAAGAAGGATGGAAAAATCTATTTAATGGACGAAATTCATACACCAGATTCATCGCGTTATTTCTACCTAGAAGGATATGAGGAAAGACAAGCCAATGGAGAACCGCAAAAACAACTTTCTAAAGAGTTTGTGCGTCAATGGTTAATTGAGAATGGTTTCCAAGGAAAAGAAGGTCAACAAGTACCTGAAATGACTGACGAAATTGTTCAATCTATCTCTGAGCGTTATATTGAGCTGTATGAGCATATAACAGGTGAGAAATTCCAATATCCTGCTGATGGCGAAGTATTAGCGCGTGTTGAAAGTAATATCAATAAGGCATTATTGGAATTATAAAAAACAACACACTTCATTATGAGATACACAATTGATAAGCACGAGCGATATGTAGTTATCGAACCGTTGCGTGAAATTATTGATGGCGTTGCTGCCAATTATTTAAAAGGTGAGTTCATGTTGCGGAATACCGCCGGACAGCGTAATATTGTGTTAGATCTTAATTTGGTAAAGGAAATTAGCGAAGAGGGTATCCGAATGGGACTTTTAGCACATCGTTTGTGTCATGCTGTTGGTGGAGATTTTATCATTATAAATATTAATCCACAAGTGATGCAAACGCTAAAAGCTTTAGGTTTGGATCAACACTTTACTATTCTGAAGTCAATCGCCGCAGCGGAGGATTTGATTTTTGGGAATGAACTTAAGCGTGACGTAATAGGAGGATAAATATTTTATGAGATTTGAAGTTTTGATTTTGGGGAACAGTTCGGCTACACCTATGTTTGAACGCCATCCAACCGCCCAAATAATAAATTTCAATGAACAGATATTCTTAATAGATTGTGGTGAGGGTACGCAAATGCAATTACACCGTTATGGTGTAAAAAGCAATAAAATATCGCATATTTTCATCAGTCACTTACATGGAGATCACTATTTGGGATTAGTAGGTTTGTTGTCATCAATGAACTTACACGGTCGCTATAGTGATCTTCATTTATATGGTCCAGCGCCATTGATTGATATTATTAATCTTCAGCTGAAGCATTCGGAAACATACTTACAATACAATCTTATTTTTCATGCGACTAATCCTGAAAAAGAAGAATTGATTTTTCAGAATAATACGATTTGTGTTACTTCATTTCCTTTGAAACATCGAGTTCCTACCACAGGATTCCGATTTGATGAGGCGCAAAGAAGCGCTTCGTTGATCCGTGAGAAAATCCAGCATCTCAATATGCCTACTGTTTTCTTTCAGCAGTTAAAAAAAGGAATTGACTGTGTGGATTTGGATGGAACAGTATATAAGGCTTCTGAATTAACTAAACCAGCACCTGCACCACGCAGCTATGCATTCTGTTCGGATACAAGAGCATTCGAATCGTATGTTTCTAGCATTCAAAATGTGGATTTACTGTATCATGAAAGTACTTTTATGCATGATATGTTACCACGTGCAATAGAAACGTTTCATAGCACCTGTTTAGAAGCTGCACTAATCGCTAAACAAGTGGGAGCTAAAAAATTATTGCTTGGGCATTACTCCGCCCGCTACCGCGAACTAACTCCATTACTTGAGGAGGCAAAATTAGAATTTGTCAATACAGAGTTGAGTTCAGAAGGAAAATGGTATAATGTCTAGCGTTTTTGTGGATTTTTCACCATCTTTACGCCAAAATTTTAACAGGCTCTTATTATGTCTTTTAACTTAGAAAATCTTTTACGGGACAACATCAAGAAATTGGTCCCATATTCTTCCGCTCGTGATGAGTTCAAAGGAGAAGCGTCGGTATTGTTGGATGCGAATGAAAATTCATTTGGTTCACCATTATCGCATCATTACAACCGCTATCCAGACCCATTGCAGCATCAAGTTAAAAGCAAACTTTCTTCTATCAAAGGCGTACCAGCAGACAATATTTTCTTAGGAAATGGTAGCGATGAGGCTATTGATATTTTGTACAGAGCTTTTTGTAAGCCAGGAGTGGACAATGTGATTTTGGTTCCGCCGACTTACGGTATGTATGAGGTTTCTGCGAATATCAATGATGTCGAGATTCGTAAAGTAAATCTTTCTCCAGACTATCAGTTGAATTTGGATGGTATTGCGGCAGCAATTGATGCGAATACAAAATTGATTTTCATCTGTTCACCAAATAACCCAACAGGAAATAGCATTCGTCGCCAAGATATAGAAACGGTATTGACGAATTTTGACGGAATCGTGGTGATTGATGAAGCGTATATCAATTTCTCAAAACAACGTTCGTTCACACAAGAATTGAACGAATTTCCGAATTTGGTTATTCTTCAGACTTTGTCAAAAGCTTGGGGATTAGCGGCATTACGTTTGGGTATGGCTTTCGCCAGCAAAGAAATAATTGCTGTATTTAATAAGATAAAACCTCCTTATAATATCAACCAAGCTACACAAGACTTAGTATTGGAAGCTTTGGGAAATGTAGAACAAGTAAATACTTGGATTAAAGATACGGTTGCAGAACGTGAAAAATTGGTTGAAGCGTTGGCAACAATTGAGCAAATCCACCACATCACACCTTCTGATGCGAACTTTATCTTGGCTAAATTGGTAGAACCACGTGAATTGTATAACTTCTTAGTAAATAAAGGAATTATTGTACGTGATCGTTCGAAAGTGGAGTTGTGTGAAGGATGTCTACGAATCACTGTAGGTACAGCGGACGAAAATGTTAAATTAATAGAGGCTATCAAGCAATTTTATATATAACTAACCATGGCAGATTTGATTAAAAGAGTTTTATTTATTGACCGTGATGGCACTTTAATCTTAGAGCCCGAAGACCAACAAATAGATTCTTTTGCAAAATTGAAGTTTTATCCAGGCGCATTGCAGTATCTTCCGCGTATTGCGAAGGAGCTGGATTTTGAAATAGTATTGGTGTCGAATCAAGATGGTTTGGGTACAGACTCACATCCTGAAGCGAACTTTTGGCCAGTACATCATTTTATTATTGAAACATTAGCTGGTGAAGGTGTAACTTTTGCCAAAGAACATATTGACCGTACTTTCCCGCATGAAAATGCACCTACACGTAAGCCAGGAATTGGTATGTTAGGTGAATATTTTGATGCTACAAAATATAACTTGGCCGAATCATTCGTCATCGGTGACCGCGTAAATGATGTGAAATTAGCTCAAAATTTAGACGCTAAAGCTATCTGGTTGCGTAATAATGATGAGTTGGGTAAGCATGAAGGAGTTGAATTTTCGGAGGAGTTTATAGCTTTAGAAACTTCGGACTGGAAAGCGATTTACGAATTCTTAAAATTAGGAACACGTACTGGCGAGCACCACCGCAAAACAAATGAGACTGATATTTATATCAAGTTGAATTTGGATGGCTCGGGAAAAGCGGATATCGATACAGGTTTACCTTTCTTCGACCATATGTTGGACCAAATCGCACGTCACGGTGCTATTGACCTAACTGTGAAAGCGAAAGGTGATTTGCATATTGATGAGCATCATACGATCGAAGATACAGGTATCGCTTTAGGTGAAATCTTTTTGAAAGTTTTAGGCGATAAACGTGGAATTGAACGTTATTCTTATACCTTGCCAATGGACGATTGTCTAGCGCAGGTAGCTTTAGACTTCGGTGGACGTAACTGGATTGTGTGGGATGCGGAATTCAAACGTGAAAAAATCGGAGATATGCCGACAGAAATGTTTTTCCATTTCTTCAAATCATTCTCTGATGCTTCGAAATCAAATTTGAATATCAAAGCAGAAGGCGATAACGAGCACCACAAGATAGAAGCGATTTTCAAAGCTTTTGCGAAGTCAATCAAAAAAGCTGTACGCCGCGACGCAGACAATATGCAGTTGCCAAGTACGAAGGGAGTTTTATAGTATTGAGAATTGAGTACTGAGAATTGCGTACTTAGCCAATTTAGTCTTGATACGCAATACGCAATACTCACTACTTCATAAATATGATTGGAATTGTAAATTACGGAGCAGGGAATATATTTTCATTGACGGCGGCGTTGGATAGAATCCAAGTAGAGCATGGAATGATTAATACCCAAGAAGACTTCGAAAAATATAGCCACATTATTATTCCAGGTGTGGGACATGCTGGTGCTGCAATGAAAAAGTTGCAGGATACAGGCTTGGTGGATACCATTTTGGCATTACAAAAACCTGTATTGGGTATTTGTGTGGGCATGCAGCTGATGACTTCTTTCTCGGAAGAAGGGAATGCAGATATGCTGAACATTTTCCCTGTTAAAACGTTACACTTTGACAAACGTATAGGAGCTAAAGTTCCGCATATGGGTTGGAACAGTGTTCGCGAAGAAAACAACAGTCCACTTTTTACGGATATTCCAGATAATAGCTACTTTTACTTTGTTCACTCTTATTTTATAGAGCGCGAAGAATCGACTGTTGCGGCAACATGTTCGTATGATTTGGATTTTGCGGCAGCATTTCAAAAAAATAACTTTTATGGCGTACAATTTCACCCAGAGAAATCGGGTAAGTTTGGCGAGCAGTTGTTATTAAATTTTTCTAAATTTTAATTAAATAAAAATATTACTATGTATATCATTCCAGCGATTGATGTTTTAGACAAGAAGGTAGTACGTCTTAGAGAAGGAAATTACCAAGACGTGACGACTTACGATATCTCTTTAGAAGAACAAATCAAAAATTACTATGCTAATGGTACTGAAATGGTACATATTATTGATTTGAACGGTGCTAAAGGCGATTTCTCCAACCAAGAATACCTTTTTGAAATTATCCAAAAAACGGATATGAAGGTACAATATGGTGGTGGTGTACGCAGTATCGAGAAAGTAAAAGAATTGGTAGATGCAGGTGTTTACCGTGTTATCGTGGGTACGCAAGCGATTACTAATCCTTCTTTCTTGGAAGAATTAGCAACCTTAAATCAAGGTCCTGTCAAATACGCAGATCACATCGTTATTGCGATTGATGTATTAGATGAGGTTATTAAATATTCAGGTTGGCTAGAAAGTTCACCAATCAAATTGGTTGAGTATATTGATAAATGTTTGGCATTAGGATTCTTCCGTTTCTTGTGTACTGATATTTCTAAAGACGGAAAATTAGGTGGCGCTGGTGTTGAGCTGTACAAAAAATTGTTAGATCACTCGCCAATTATCAAATTAATCGCTTCAGGAGGTATTTCTTCGATGAAAGATATCGAAGAATTGAACGATTTGGGGCGCATCGAATCAGTAGTGGTTGGTAAAGCGATTTACGAAAACAAAATCACGATTGAAGAGATTAAAGATTGGAATTTGAAAGCATTAATTAAATTCTAAGATGCTAGCAAAACGTATCATTCTTTGTTTGGATGTCAAAGATGGCCGTACCGTAAAAGGCGTGAACTTCGTCGACTTGCGTGATGCGGGGGATCCAGTGGAGTTGGCTTGGCAATATTCGGAACAAGGCGCTGATGAATTGGTGTTTTTGGATATTACAGCGACACACGAAAAGCGTAAAACTACTATTGACTTGGTCAAAGCAGTAGCTCGTCAGGTTAATATTCCTTTTACAATTGGTGGCGGTATCAACGAAATGCGTGATGCTGAAATCTTGTTAAATAGTGGTGCGGATAAAATTTCGATTAATTCGGCTGCAGTTCGCAATCCGCAATTGATTGATGATTTGGCAAAAGCTTTCGGAACACAATTCGTAGTTGTTGCGGTGGATACACGCTTGGTAGATGGGAAAAATTATGTGCACCTACGCGGAGGTCGTGATAAAACAGACATCGAAACAGAAAATTGGATTAAAGAAGCCGAGAGTCGTGGTGCAGGCGAAATCTTATTGACTTCGATGGACCATGATGGTACTAAGAATGGTTTTGATAATGGTTTGTTAAAGAAAATCAATGATACGATTAACATTCCATTGATTGCTTCAGGTGGTGCTGGAAATCAACAACATTTTGTGGATACATTCCAACAAGCGAATGTGGATGCTGCTTTGGCGGCTTCAGTATTCCACTACGGTGAGATATTGATTCCAGACTTGAAAGAAACATTACGTAAAAACGGTATTGTTGTTAGGTAATATTCGTTATTTCGAATGAAACGAAGTGTAGTGAGATATCTAATAACAGATTTCTCCTTATCGAAATGACGTTGATATAGATTTAGTCCTTTTAGATATAGGGCAGCAAAATAAAGAAAGCTATGATAGATTTTGAAAAAGGAAATGGACTAGTTCCAGTAATTGTCCAAGATTTTCAAACATTAGAAGTGTTGATGTTAGGCTATATGAATGAAGAGGCTTGGCAAAAGACACAACAAGAAAAGAAAGTTACATATTTCTCCAGAACGAAGAATAGATTGTGGACAAAAGGTGAGGAGAGTGGTAACTTTTTATTGGTAAAAAGCTATCATATCGACTGTGACCAAGACACTATTTTAATCAAAGCAGAGCCTGTAGGTCCTACTTGTCATACCGGTTCACGCAGTTGTTTTAATACAGAATATAATCAAAACTTTTTGTTGGAATTAGAACGTATTGTGAACAATCGTTTTGAATTTCCTTCGGAAGATTCTTATGTAAATCGCTTACGCAAAAAAGGTCTTAATAAGATCGCACAGAAAGTAGGGGAAGAAGGTGTGGAGACTGTTATTGCTGCTTTAGCTGAAACAGAAACTGATTTGATTAATGAAGCGTCAGATTTGCTGTTTCACTTAATTGTATTATTACGTGCAAAAGGTCTTTCGTTAGAGACTGTCGCTAAAAATTTAGAAAGTAGACATCAGTAAGACATTCTTAAGATGATATTCTTATAAAAGTGCCGTATCTTCGTACGGCACTTTTTATTTTATATATATGGTAGAAGTTACATTAGAAAACACGTTGATTGGACATCAGAATCCTATTTATACATTGGCTGTTGATGAGCAAAATGGTTTGTTGTATTCAGCAGGTAATGATAAGGGAATTGTTGAATGGGATTTGAATACTATGAAGTTCAAACGTGTTTTGTGTACAGTACCATCTTCTGTTTATAACTTATGTTTTATTCCAGAGAAAGATTTGTTAGTCGCAACTTTACGAACAGGTGGTATCTTGGTTATTCGGAAATCTGAACCTGAATTAGTTGCGAAATTAGCAGTTGAAAAAGGCGCGGCTTTTGTAGTTAAAGCTATTCTTACCAAAAATGAGTTGCTAGCAATCGATGAATATGGAAAAGCTTACGTGTGGAATTTAGATAATTTTGAATTATTGTATTCATTCAAAGTATCAAATACAACAGTTCGTAGTTTAGCTTTGGATGAAAAGAATCAGACTCTAGCGGTAGGTGATAAGAATGGCTATATTCATTTATTTGATACTCGTGATTATCATAAAATTAATTCTGCTCCAATTCATACGCAATCCGTAACAAGTTTAGCTTTTGTAGATGGTTTCTTGATTTCAGGAGGTCGTGATGCCAAGATGTATAAGACTTCTGTTACTGATTTATCAAAAGTAGCCGAAGTGACGCCGCATATGTTTACAGTATATGGAATAATTCCGTTAGGTGAATCAATTTTTGCTACAGTAAGTCGTGATAAGACTATCAAAGTTTGGGATACTGAATTTAAATTGCAGAAAAATATTTCTAGAGATAGAGGTATAGATTCTCATCATTTATCCATTAATTCTGCTGTATATAATAGTTCGTTACAACTTTTATGTACTGCTGGAGACGATAAGTTGGTAAAGGTGTGGAAACTTACTTTCTAATCTTGCATTAAATAGAATTTTCGTTTTTTATAGATTAAGTAGACCACAGTAAAAATTGACCAAAATAATATCAGGACAAAAGTATATCGCATCATGGTATGATTAAGGTTGGAGGTTTCGCTTTGCATATTGTAATAATAAGATCCTAAAATACCTGTAGTATATCCAACCAAAATAGCTGGTAGTTTACAAAGCATGGCTTTATACCAAATAAAACCAAAACTGGTTAGGATAAAAATTAGCGCAAGATAGAATAGGATGTCGTGGTCGGCTGGTAATCTTAAAATTTTATTTAAAGTGGGGATTCCATTAAATCCTAATAAATAAACAAACCATCCGCTATACAAGCCCAATGAAGTTCTGGTGAAAATATGTATATACGTAGGATTATCAACATCTCGTATTCTGAATATCATATTTAATTTCACGAGCGAATAATATGTCACTAAACTGCATAAATACGCGATTAACAAATAATTATTCACTTTAAATACCATACTCATACCCAAGAATAATTGGTTTATTATCATCCAATTTCCAGACTTTTCGATTTGTTGTGCTAAGGGAGCATCTTCTTCACTTTCTCTTTTTAATAAAATACAATAGAAAACAGCTGTCAGAACCAAGCCAATAGTAATCACCTTCCAAATGTTGAAAGTCGAAATATGCGGAGTAAGGTAGGACCAATTCGTCGAAAAGGTTTCATAAATGGATAATCCATATACTTTCTTATCATCTATTATTATAATCCAAAAGCAATTAATAACAATAAATAATAAGTTTAGAAAAGCTATTTGTTTCGCACTTTTCATTTAGGTAAATAATCGTCTATTCTGTCAATAGTTAGTTAGCTTAGTAAATTTAATATTTCTTTAAGATATTTTTCGTCTATTTTATCAAAATAATTTAATAACTCACTATCCACATCCAATACCCCCATTAAATTTTCACCTAGATAAAAAGGAATAACTATTTCAGATTTAGAAAGCGAACTGCACGCAATATGTCCTGGAAATTCCTCTACATTTGGAACAATTAGTGTTTCTTCTTGTGCCCATGAAGTGCCACATACTCCTCTGTTGTAAGCAATACGAGTACAAGCAACAGGCCCTTGAAATGGACCTAACACTAATTCATTTTCCTTCACTAAATAAAATCCTACCCAAAAGAAGTTAAACTGCTCTTTTAGTGCTGCGGCAATATTTGCAAGATTAGCAATCAAATCCGTTTCTCCAGTTAATAATGCTTTGATTTGAGGTACTAAACTTTTGTATTGTTCTTCTCTATCTCCTGAAATGATTTTTAAGTCTTCCGCCATACATGTTTTTTATAAGTAGCAACAAATATACACTAAGCTTAGTAGTAGAAAATAATTTGTGCGTAATTATTGGAATAATAATTTGAACGTGAAGCCAAAATACGTATAAGAAGTGGCAAAAGTTTGGGAAGTATAAGGGCGCACAGCGTTGGAATTGTAAAATAAACGTACATTGTAAAACCTGTTGATGGTATAATCAATAGAAGGATTGAACGTGATATTTTTGTTTCCACCAGTTACTTCGTCATAATCAACTCCTGTACGATACATCAAGACTTTTCTGTCGTTCAATGCAAAATCCATTCGGAGGTTTATGTCGTTTTTCCAATTGCGGTGTGCAAAAAGACCAAAAGGCAAGCGGGTATTTAATTTTCTATAGCCCAGTCCAGCGATATAGGATTTTTCTTCCAACATAGAAAGTTGGCTGTTTTCTAAGCTCAGCGCGATGTCTCTAGATTTGCGGTATTCCGTCGTGATACTCATATTATTATCAAAACGCATATCCACACCAATCAAAGGCAGGAAGCGGTTGGTCAAGGTCACTTGGCTGTATTGTTGTGCTGGAATAAAATTATTATTTCTGTCTCGCACATAAGGAAAATTTTCTTCCCGATTATATTGCAGATTCGTGTAATAATTCGATATACTGTATTGCGATTGGTAATGGTGATTCAAATTGATAGAACGAATGATATCTTCAATGCCTAATAGTTGAGCTAAAGCCGAATAGTTTATTCGCCAATTTTGCAAAGGAAATGTTGGTTTGTTAGTTTTATCCAGGACAAAATCCTTATGCAAATACGTTTTTAAGAAAGCATTAAGAATGACATCCTGTTGATTTTCATTATATCCATCCCAAAAATATTGTGCATCTCGACCCGTTGAATTAGGGTTGTAGGTACCTAATAATTCGGAGACTGTCAATTTATTGTTTTCAAAATCTTGAAATAAGATCGCTGTATTTTTGAAGGATGTTTTGAAAGCTACTTGCGAGACGGAATAACTGCCTGTTTCGTAAAAGTTCTGTGTATCGAATGACTGAAAAGGCAGAGTACTATTTCTGTTTGAAATACGCGAAAATGTAATATCTATCCTTAACCCTTTTATAGGTTCGGTATGTGCTATAGCGGATAGATTTTCCGAATATGATTTCGTAAATATTCCATTTTGTAACGTGTCAGTAGTCAACCATTGATTGTCTTTAGCTCTTCGTAAAATATCCACTTGCGAACCCAAAATAAAATCTAGTCCTGGCGCATTCTGCTGGAAGCTGTAACCTAGTATATTGGAATTCGGAAGATAACCAGGCAAATAAGTTCCTTCAATTTTGGTATAAGCTGCATTGATAGTTCGAATTCCGGTGAGTATCCTCACCAGAAACGATGTAAAGCTATGGTCTGTTGGCTTTGTATAATCTCTATAAAATCTGAATTTACTATAGAGGGTGTTGAAGTTGAGAGATGGATTGACTTGTATGGTTCTATTGTTTTGGATGCTGTTGCCAAAATTGATGTTTTCATTTTTCAATAGATTCAAAGGCTCACTTTGCCAGTTGAATTGCGTACCATACCGTGTGGTGATATTTATCCATTGTAGGTAAGGAATTTTATGAATTGGCAATGTGTAAGTGAAGTTGAGCATATGGTTGTAATCCATATTTCGTCCCAAACGCCAGAAATTGTTCCAAAGTGTATCTTTGCGCGCTCCGTCTAATCGGCCATGTGGCTCATCAATAATGGCATAATTCGTCGCATTAAAATCCAGTCGCAATGATTTGGTCAGATCCCAACTGATACCATAAATACGGTAGGTGTTGAAGTTTTTGTTATAATATGTCGGCAAGACGTTGTTATTCGCATTGTCCCGAAAAGTGTTTTCATGATAAATTCTATTCACATCCATTCGAAAACTCAACAATGCAGGCATTAAATTATAATTGAAGGATTGGAATAATTTGCTCTTTTTAAAAGGTTCTTTAAATGTGCTGTTGGGATTATTAAACGTATAATCCAAGGAGCCTTTATAGGTTTTTTGCAATTTAGATTCGGTGTACAAATCACGATGAGCGTATTCATTGTACAAATAGGAAAGCGAAAAATTCTCGACATTCCATGGTTTTAAAGTTTTCTCTGCGAGATGAGAAACCTTTCTTGCATTTATGATACTAAAATGCTTACGTTGTGTATAATCTTGAATACGTCGTAATAAAGAGTCTTTACTGCTTTCAGAAAGGCTCTCCAAACTTTTGCTAAGTAAAATATCCCCTTGAAATGGGTTGTATTCTGGTGTGCCGATTTGTTTAGAAAAGTTGAAATAGAGCGGAATCGAAATCGCATGTTTCGGATGAATGAATTTCCCCAATTCTGCATTCGCCATAAAGTCCATGGAAATACGTTCAGTTCTATCTTGTTCGGAAATGCGTTGAGAAATATCCCCGAAGCCTGACGACATTTTGGTTCCCGATACGGAAATATTACCTAAATCGGCTAGTTTCACGTGCAACTGCCCCGTTGCAGCCCAACGACTTTTATCTTCAAAATCTGTTACCCGTAATTCATTGAACCAAAATTCACCTGAAATTTCTCTTCCATCGTCTAATGGATTAGCAGAGTTTTTAGACTTTAGTGGATTTTTAATGCCCAACATATAAAAACGAATTTTGGACAAATCTGGTACGCCTTTGATAGTAATTGTATTCACTCCGTCATTATACTCATAAGGAACATCCAATGGCCAAGGAATTCCATCTTTAAAGGCATTATCTCGAGCCATTTTGGCATCAAGAAGGCTATTTAAATTAACAATAATATTGTTTTCTGAAGGCCAAATAACTTGCGGAGCGGAGCTTCCAGCTGGTGTTACTTTTAGCGGAGCTTCGTATTGATAGTAATGATGTTGGTCGTCCGTGCCCAGTCGAATAAAAGTGAAGGCCTCGTCATCGCGTAAAGTTTCACCTTCAGCATGGACGAAAAATTCTATATTGCCATAAGGTCTAAGGTCGTAAGAAGCATTTTTGAAAGTTGCCCGCCCATAGCCATCTTTTAGATTTTTAATGGTTAAGCTAAGTGACTGTTCGTTCAACTGCACATCCAAATTGTTGTTGCTGTAATCCACTTGTCGATTAATGGTTGGAGGTAACACATAGGGAATAGGTGTTCTTTTTCCGTTTTCTTCAATATTGACATGTGCAACTTCTATTTTGGAGTGGTCAGCAGGAGGATTGAGCCCTAGGTTTGGGTCAGCGATAACTCTTTGGGGAGTATTTTCAAGATTGTATTGTCGCCAATCACTTCTTACAAACTGCATTTGTGCAAGACGTATTATAGCCGTATCGGTAAAGTTGGTGAGAAAAAGCCGCACAAATCGGATGGATTTAAAATCATTGATATTTCCGTATTTCTTTTCAAAATCTCGAATGGGAATTCTTAGTTTGTACCATTTTACATCCATTTTTTTGTTTAAGACAATAGTTTGGGAAGTTTGTTCATCCACGATATAATTATTTCCTATATACATATCTTGAGGACGTAAGGAGATTTTATATTCGTAATAATTGTCGGGTTCGTTCATCGTATTGTCACGACTGATGTCTTCCGCATCAGGTAGGAGGGTACGCGCTGCATTTTCTACGCCATAAGCTTCTACAGATTGGTTTTGCGTTTTGGAATTGCCTTCTGTGCCGTTAATATGTTGATAACGCGCTAAAATACCCTGGCTTCGATCAAAATGATTGCCACGATAATAGGTATAATCATCACTCGAAGGATCTTTTGCTAATTTCTCGAAAGCCTGTGGGCTTAAAAGACTTCGCATCTGATTCAAAAAATCACGATGAAATTGGACTTCTTCTTCGTTGGATAGTCCATCGAGACCTACATCTTGGGTTTTTCTGCTTGCATCCGTATTTTCAAAAACTGAGTTGATAGGTTGCAAACGTGCTGCATATCCCCACACCGTTTTATCAAGACCTGTTTTGTCTCCATGAGCTGGGATTGCATTTTCTAACGATTTTCTTCCATCTTTGAGAATATCTTCCGACAAGTTGCCTAAGTTGATGTACAAATCACCTCCGTCTTTATTTGGATTAGTCAACGTCGGGTCCATCATCCAAATATCCAGATATTCAATATTGTGGGTTTCAAAATCAGTTTGTTCAAGTTTTTTGAATATACCAGCCCATCGGGTACGCGGTTGAAGTAATTTTCCTTCTGCATCAAGGAGATAAGTACTATAATTATAAGGACCACGCAACATGGGGTAATAAGCCAAATCCAGAGTAGGAAGAAAAGCATCTATACCAGTCTTGATTTCCTTGAATGGAAAAACTTCCTGTTCGGTGACGCGACGCGTACGATGATCTGTCAAAAACTGTACATCCACATTGGGATTTAAGGAGGAAGATTGATAGAAAATAGGATCGATATTATAAAAAGCTAAATGAGCTCTGTTGTATCCATAAGCTAAATCATTGCTTAATACATGTTCTTGAAATAATTGGGGAGTAGCCGAAATTTGCCAGCCTTGTTGATTTTTAATGTTTATAAAGCTAAAATTATTCTCAAAATCATCTAAATAGGCTATTCCTTTGCGCTCATTTCCAGCGTTCAACGCTTTGGCATATCCAGGTTTGGAATGCGCGATTTCTCCATACAAACTAATTGTTGATTCTTCATTGGTCTTGTAAAAAGGTAATTTATCCAAAATGCGTGTTAACCATTTTGAACTCGTAGCATAATGTATATCTGCACCCATCATCATATTGGCAATAGATTCTGCACCAATCTGTACTTTTTCGGAATAAGGTCTTTCGCTCAATCGCATAAAAGTTGTTCCCAATGCCAGTTTATCATGGACATTGTATTCTAAACGTGCTCCTATAAAAGTTTTTTGCTGCGACCCAAAAATACCATTGTCTTCTATTTTTACGCGCAAATCACCACTGCTTAATAGAAGAGCCTCATTTAAAATGCGCAAAGTACCAGATTCATAGTCTAATGCATAATCCGAGTTTTCTTGTAGCTGTAAGCCTCCTGCATATACCTTGACGGAATTAGGACTTATATCAAAAATTCCTAACTGATATTCTGCACTACTGTTCGATTGAATTGAACCTCTAAGACTATAGCGGTCTTTGTTTGGAAATAGTTGTACGGCATCTGCTTGAGTCTGTAAATATAATTCTGGAAAGGAATATTTTTGTTTTAATGCTTGTTCTGAAGCTAAAAATTGATCCTCTAAGTCCTTGCCAAAGGGTTCTATCGATGGAAATATGAGTTTTCCTCGTATATTATCTATTGTGATTCCTGAAATAAAATCTAATATTCCATCAGGACCTGAATTATTGTTGCTGTTTAATTTGTCCAATCCTGTCAATTCTAGCCAAGACTTGTTTGCCGTGCTATTTCCTTCTTGCAGAAGTGGGTTTTTAGTGCTGTTCTGTGTTTCGGTACGAACAATCTGAAGTTGTATATCCTGTTCGCTGAAGTTGTTTCCACCCAAAGAATAAATATTTTTCATCATCAAATCCCAAATGGGAAGATTGGTTTTCACTACTTCGTTCTTTAGTAGTTTGGTATATAAAGCTTTGGGATTCGCAGCATCAAAAGGAATATCTGTTGATAAATCTCCAACTTGATATTCTTTACCATTCGCTGTGAAACGATAGGCTACTGCTAAAACCTGATCCTCATTCAACGGAAAATTCAAAGAAATATAGCCTAATTGCCGATGGACTATATAATCTTGTCCTTCCAGGAGTTTTTGCGCAGTTTGAAGTCTCGCATAGTTATCTGTAGCTCCATTATTACCAAAAAAAGAGGATAAGAAAGAACTGTTTGAATATCGCCCATTTTCTCCTAGAAGTTCGGTTAGATTGTTTGCTAAGGGCGTTCCACTTTGATTTCCCGAAACAGAGTTAGGGAAAAGAGCATTTGCATTCCCCATAATGTTATTGTTGAACGGATTTTTCTCCGCCAAATCCAGAAACGCTACAATATCTCTTGCGCCTTCCACTTTATTTGTACGATTACTTATCCAAACTTCTATGGTTGTAATTTGCACAGGAGAATTAATTATAGGTGCAGTTTGTAAGCTTTTGTTGTAATTTTCTCTAAAATACTGGGCTAAAAAATAATGCTGATTTGCATCGTATCTGCTTAATGAAAGATTTAATTCTCTCTTAGCTTTCCCGTTTGAAATAATGATTTCATGGCTATCCGAACGTTTTTGTGAGAGTACTCCCGTAAAATTTACTTTTCCTACTTGCAATTGCGTCTTGATTCCAAAAAGTGCTTCTGCATTTCCCATTAATTGAGAGCGCGTGATGAAATTTACATTTCCAATTTCTAATCTTTGTAAAATGTCATCAGGCTTACCGATGTAATCGAATTTAATTTGATTCTCAAAGTCAAATTCAGCTTCTGAACTAAAATTTGCTAGTACGTTTCCACGTTCGCCAATCTTTCCATTCAGATGGAGGTTGAAATTTTGGTCAAAATCTAAGCCCCATAATTTACGATGACGCTCGTTGAGTAGAGGATTATCATTTTTGTTGCGTTGTGCCATCAATGAAATATCCACACTCCCTTTTGGCGTGATTTCGATTTTATTGCCCCCAAAAATTCGCTCAAAAGCAGGACTATTAATAGTTATAGGTTTGATAAATCCAGAGGAAGTATCGGATTTTGTTTGAGAGGCAGAGGTACTAGCCCAATAATTCTGTATGGCTATTTTAGTCGCTAACGCATTATATTCCATACGTTTAAGGTATTGTGGGTAACTAAAAATGGATGGTGCGTTATTTTGTATATGAAAAAGCTGATGCTTAGGATTGTAACTGTATGTTAGATATGAAGGAGTTTGAGATTGGGATTTTTTGAAAAAGGTAAAAGGGGTTGGCAATATATGAACTTTAGATAGCGGTAAAGAATAGCGCAGTGTATCTCCTAAAGACAAAAATGTTTGCCCCTTGCTTTGTAAGCACAGCAAGCATACTAATAAGAGAAGAAAATAGAATCTACGATTCGCCAAGGCTAATGCCAATTAAGGACTTTACAATTGATTTTTTAATTACTTATAAGTATACGATTTCTTTTAAGAATAACAAAGTGATCTGTTATAATAGATTTAGTAGTTTTCTATGTTAATTTATGATTATCTAAAATATTCTTTAAAGAAAAATAATTAACAAAGAATTTGTTTCTTAATAAACTTTTGTTTAAGTTTGATTAAACAGATAAAACGTTTTAGTTGGGTTTTATGATGGGAAATTATGGAACTGATGTTTATTTCTTTTTATGATAACCAAATTATCTTAATAAATCTAGTTTATAAACCAAATTAATGTGTTATGAAAGTTCGAGGCACAATTCAAAGATGGACTGCAATTTTTGGAGTCGCTTTAGCCACTATTATCCAAGTAGGCTGTCAGAAGGATTTGGATGGGGTAGACTTAGATAATGAATATGCTAACTATGGTGCAAATGGTACTGATCAACCTAATTCTTCTTCTTTTGTGTATTTGGTTACCGCATTAAGGGATTTAATGCCAGACAAAATCATTTCGTTTTATAATATTGGTCCATCAGCTTCTCGCCTTTCTTTTAACGGGGTAACAGTTGGCCCAAAAGTAGATTATGCTTGGAATCCGTATTATAGTACTTATTCGGCACCAAATATTCCTGGTCTGGATAAATCAAGGTTAGGTGCCGCTGCTATTGATGTGAATTCCACCTCTAGTTCAACACTGACAAGTTTTGCCAACAGAACAAAAACAGATGGCTACGGTGTATTTCTTTATTATGATTTGCGTTCTACTAATATTGCTTCTTATTTATCGGGTGCCTCAAATATTCTTTATGGACAAAATACAAGTTTTGATAATGGTACTACAATCCAACGCCCACTACGGATATCGAATCAGGATCTACCTATCAATTAATATCCGCTACGAATGGCTCAAGTGCCCAAAGATGGAAAATCACCAGCGTAGGAAACGGTTTTTATAAGCTTCAACCTCTTGTTGCTCCTACAAAATGTTTAGATGTCTCGAATGCTGGAACAGCCAATGGTACGCAAGTACAGATATATAGCGATAACGGTACAAATGCACAAAAATGGAAAATAACCAATGTAGGAAATGGGTATTATACGTTAAGCCCAGCGCATAAATTAACTTCCAATTTGGATGTCAACCAAGGAGCTTTTACAGATGGTACTAAAATTCAAATTTATAATGCCAATACGGGTAATGCACAAAAATGGAGATTAGTCAAACTATAATTTAAGTTTGTATCAGGTGTGTGAAAAGAAAGGGGGAAAATTTCCCCCTTTTGTATTTTATAGCTTTTTCAAAGCCAATTTGATAATTTGTTCTACGGAAAGTGATTCGCTAGTTTGAACAATAGAAGCCAATACTTTTTCGACTTGATTTTTGGCAAAGCCAAGCATAACTAAAGCTGTTAAAGCTTCTTCTGGCACAGATTGTTTTGCAATTGGTAAAGGCAATAAAGCATCATCACCTTGTTTTTTCAATTTATCCTGAAGTTCCAGGATAACACGTTGTGCTGTCTTGGGGCCAATACCTTTGATTTTTTGGATCATAGCCACCTGACCATTAACGATTGCAGATTGTATCTCTTCCGGAGTACTCGAAGAAAGCATCATCCGCCCCGTATTCGGACCAATTCCAGAAACGGAAATCAAATGGTTAAACAAATGACGTTCACCTTCTGTCGCAAAGCCATATAATGTATGCGAATCTTCTCTTACTTGAAAAGAAATAAACAACTTGGAGTTCTCCTGATCTTTGATCAGCGAATACGTTGTTAATGAAATATGTATATGGTATCCAATTCCTCCTACTTCAAGAATAACATGCGTAGGGGCTTTGAATACCAATTTACCGTTAAAATAATCGTACATTTTTATTGTTTTTCGTGTGATTGCGCATCCACAACAGCGATTGTTACCATATTCACAATTTCGCGTACCGAGCTGTCTAATTGCAATACGTGTACTGGCTTGTTCATTCCCAATAAAATAGGACCGACAGCTTCTGCATTACCCACTTCTTGCAACATTTTATAAGCAATGTTACCTGATTCTAGATTCGGGAAAATAAGTGTATTCGCCGCTTGTCCATTCAATGTGCTGAAAGGGAAGTTAGATTTCAACAATTCACTATTCAATGCAAAGTTCGCTTGCAACTCGCCATCTACTACTAAGTCAGGATGATTTTGGTGTAATAATTTTACCGCTTCACGAGTTTTGATTGAAGTAGGGCCATCGTTTGATCCAAAGTTAGAATACGACAATAAGGCCACACGAGGTTTCACGTTGAAACGACGTACCGTTTTCTCAATTAAAACCGTAATATCTGCTAACTCTTCAGCTGTTGGGTTTTCATTCACGGTAGTATCACCAAAGAATAAAGGTCCTTTTTCAGTCAACATCATATACATACCAGCAATACGACTACCCGGTTTTGCACCAATAACTTGTAAAGCTGGTTTAATTGTAGAAGCATAGTTGCGTGTCAAACCTGAAATCAATGTGTCCGCATCACCAAATTCCACCATACTTGCTGCATAATAGTTGCGGTTTGTGATAAGATGTGTAGCATCAAATTTGGATAAACCACGACGTTGACGTTTTTTATACAGGTTTTCCACATATTCGTTGAAACGAGGACTATCTACTTCTTTACGTGGATCAATGATGGTAACGTTGTCTAATTCGAAGGCATATTCTTCAATCAAAGAAGTGATTTTTTCTTTATTTCCCAACAAAATAGGAATAGCGATGCCTTCTTCTTTCACGATCTGAGCAGCACGGAGAGTTTTGTAATTATCTGCTTCTGCAAAAACCACACGTTTAGGATTGTTTTTTGCTACTGCAGAAAGATGACGCATAATACCATCATCCTTTCCTAGACGTTTACGTAATTCATCTTTATAGACATTCCAGTTTTCAATGGTTTTGCGTGCTACACCTGATTCTACAGCAGCCTTGGCAACGGCCATAGAAACTTCCGTAATCAAGCGAGGGTCTGTAGGTTTTGGTATAACGTAGTCCGTGCCGAAACGTAAATTGCTAGTGTTGTACGCTTGATTTACCTCTTCAGGAACAGGTTCTTTTGCTAATTCAGCTATGGCTTTCACCGCAGCAATTTTCATTTCCTCGTTGATAGCTGTTGCACGGACATCTAATGCTCCACGGAAGATGTATGGGAACCCTAATACGTTATTTACTTGGTTTGGATAATCTGAACGTCCTGTACCCATAATGATATCGTCACGAGTCGCAACGGCCAAATCATACGCAATTTCTGGGTTTGGATTAGCCATCGCTAATACTATAGGTTTTGGTGCCATTGTTTTCAACATTTCAGGTGTCAGAACATCCGCAGCGGATAAACCTATAAATACGTCAGCATTGTTTACGGCATCCGCTAAAGTATAAATATCTCTATCTGTAGCCCATTCTGCTTTTGTTGGATCAAGATTTTCTCTATCCTTTCGGATTACACCTTTACTATCCAACATGACGATATTTTCTTTGCGTGCGCCTACTGCCACGTACATCGCTGTACAGGAAATAGCCGCAGCACCAGCACCGTTAACAACGATTTTCACGTCAGCGATATTTTTGCCTTGCAATTCACAAGCGTTTATCAATGCTGCACCTGAAATAATAGCTGTACCATGTTGGTCATCGTGCATAACAGGAATATTCATTTCAGCTTTCAGACGTCTTTCAATCTCGAAACATTCTGGTGCTTTAATATCTTCTAAATTGATACCACCAAAAGTCGGTTCTAATGCTTTGACGATATTGACAAATTCATCCACATTTTTTGTGTCTAATTCAATATCAAAAACATCAATGTCCGCAAAAATTTTAAATAAAAGACCTTTTCCTTCCATTACAGGTTTTCCGGCTTGTGCGCCGATATCCCCAAGTCCTAAAACAGCAGTACCATTACTGATTACTGCCACAAGATTTCCCTTAGTGGTATATTTGTATGCATCTTCGGGGTTGGCTGCAATAGCCAAACAAGGCTCTGCCACACCTGGTGAATACGCTAATGATAAGTCTCTCTGTGAGTTGTACGGTTTTGTTGGAACGACTGCAATTTTCCCAGGACGACCCATTGCATGATAATTTAGGGCATCCTTTTTTCTGTTAATATTGCTCATAATTTATTTTTTGTAATCTACTTAATCCACAAAAGTATTATTATATATTAATATGGACGAAAAATATTCACTATTATTTTAATGTATTTAGTAGTGTAAACATGCGTTGACGCATTTGCGAAGCTCCACCATCATAGTTGTAAACTAATAAGGAAAAAGTGTATTTCTTGCCGTCTTTAGCAGTATGATAGCCAGTATAGCCTAAAGTTCCATTGATAGTTCCACTTTTCATGGTCATTTCATTATAAGTTGGCAGACTTTTTTGGAATTCACTAAACCAAGGTCTTTTGAGTGCATATTGCATAATTTGGTTCATAGCATTAGTAGTCACATTGTTTTGAGGAGACAATCCGGAGCCATCCACAATATCCAATTCACTGGATTTGAGATTCAATTTTTGCTCCCAATATTTTTTTACATACTGTGCGCCATCATAAGTTGATGTTTTGCCTCCGCTAATAAATGCAATGCTTCTTAATAAAGCTTCTCCATATAAGTTGATACTGCGTTGATTGAACCAATGTACTATTTCGTGCAAAGGAGGCGATACATGAGTATCCAATTCTTTAGAAGCTTGTGGTACTTTTTGTCCTTCTTCAGCCATACGTTGGCCTGTAGTGATTCCTTGCAGGATTTCAATGCTATCCGTTGCCAAAACTTTTTGAAAATTAAAAGCTAAATCATAAGCTGGATCAGGTAAAGAAATCTCAATTGTTTTTTTCAAATTTTGACCATAAGTTCCTTTAATGACAATTTTCTCACTGTATGGTGCAGAATAAGCATATACATTATCGCCTGAGCCGGGACGGCCTACTTTAACTTGATTTACCAGTTTCAAATAACTTAAATCCGATGTGGTATTCGAAATAGGGGCATCATCTTGAATTCTTCCCGCTTGAAAATTAATTCCGCTGCTATTTTCACGCCAATTCAACGAAGAAATACCAGCACCGTAATAATTGCCCATATCTGTCCAAATCCACCCTCCTGGAACATCTATGCCTTGGTACATACTATCATCTGCTATAATACGCCCATCAACGGATGTAATACCAACATCGATAATTGCTTTCTTCCATTTGGCTAAAATCACATCTTCTTTGGTGTGTGCATATCGATGACTACCTAAAGTGGGATCTCCTTCACCATGCACTACAATATCTCCATGCAAGATGCCGACAGAATCAATTTCTCCAGTATAATACAGCTTCGTTTTATACGTGTAATCTTTTCCTAAAATATCTAAGGCCGTAATAGAAGTAATGACTTTCAAGGTCGAAGCTGTTGGAAGTCCTACGGTCGTGTTTTTTTCAAAAAGCGTTTCCCCTGTTTCGCTATTGATTACATGCAACGCCGCTATACCGTTTGTAAGAGAAGGATGCTTCGTAAAAGTTGAAAAACTCTGTTCTAACTTTTGTTTGATTGTTTGCGCTTGCGTAGTACACGTAATGCCCAAACTTAGGATGCTTGCTAGTAAAATAGATTGTAATTTCATAGTATTGGGTATATGAGCAAATATACATTTTTCAAAACTATCCCTTATGTACCGTATTTGTAAAAAAGGTACACACATTTGTGTTCGATTTCCATTATGGGAATATAAATGTTTAACTTGCATTACTTTTACATATCAAAAACTATGTCACATTTAGAAAGATTAGCACAGATCAGAGCGGCTATGAAAAGCCAAGGAATTGATGCTTATATCATTCCATCATCTGATCCGCATATAAGTGAGTATCTTCCAGAAAGGTATAAATGTATTGCTTGGGTTTCTGGGTTTACAGGTTCTGCAGGTACTTTAGTTATTACTCAGGACTTTGCAGGATTATGGACGGATGCAAGATATTTTGTACAAGCCAATGAGCAATTGGCGGGTACGGGGTTTGAATTGGTAAAATTAAAAACACAAGGGGCAGCTGAATATGCCGATTGGTTAAGTGAACAATTAGAAGAAGGTGCTCAGGTCGCTTTTGATGGCAACTTAGCCTCATTATTAGTAGCTCACACCGTCAAAAGTATTCTAGAGCCTTTGCAAATTAAGGTGAATGGACATGTAGATTTACTTTCTGCAATTTGGAATGATAGACCTGAACTTCCGCAAGTAAAAGCTTTTCTTTTGGATGAAAGCACAACGGGACAATCAACAACTTCGAAATTGGCTGCTGTTCGTCAAATCTTAGCAAAAGCTAGAGTAGAAAGTCATTTCATTTCTTCGTTGGATGACGTTGCTTGGTTGCTAAACATCCGTGGACAGGATGTTCCTTGTAACCC
The DNA here is from genome assembly GCF_011043515.1 of Sphingobacterium sp. SGL-16. Classification (NCBI taxonomy): domain Bacteria; kingdom Pseudomonadati; phylum Bacteroidota; class Sphingobacteriia; order Sphingobacteriales; family Sphingobacteriaceae; genus Sphingobacterium; species Sphingobacterium sp. SGL-16. Next base: position 116,279 of record NZ_JAAKGQ010000004.1, read on the forward strand.
AGTGGTCTTATCTTTTGTGTACTTGTCACAAGATAAAGCTATACTTTTTATTGCTGATGGTAAGCTGTCTCCTGAAGATATCGCTATCTTAAATAGCCAAGGTGTTGAAATTGCTGATTATGAAGCAGCATTAGAGTTTGTGAAGAATATTGATACAGCTTCTATAGTTATCGATCCAAAACGTACTTGTTTCGCTATTTACGATAGTATTCCATCTTCGGTTAAGATTGTTGAAAAAATCAATCCTTCTACTTCCTTAAAGGCAATTAAGAATGAGGTAGAGATTAATCATATCCGTCAGACAATGATTAATGACGGTGTCGCGATGACTAAATTTTTCAAATGGCTAGAAGAGGCTATTGGTCAAGAGGAATTATCCGAAATATCAATTGCTGAGAAGTTACAGGGATTTCGTGCAGAGCAAGACGGATTTGTGGATGTAAGTTTCAGCACTATTGCAGGTTATTTAGATCATGGAGCTTTGCCACATTACCATGCTACGGAACAAAGCAATTATACATTGAAACCAGAAGGTTTATTGCTGGTCGATTCTGGTGGCCAATACAAAACAGGAACAACCGATATTACGCGCGTGATTTCTTTGGGTAATATTACGCAAGAGGAGAAAGATGATTACACAATTGTGTTGAAAGGAACAATAGAAGGAAGTCAAGCTATTTTTCCAGTAGGTTCTAAGGGGTATCAAATAGATGCCATTACACGTAGACCCATTTGGGCTACCTTACGTAATTACGGTCATGGAACAGGACATGGTATTGGTTTCTTCTTGAATGTGCACGAAGGTCCTCATGTTTTCAATCCTACTCCGACAGATATCGCTATTGAAGAAGGAATGATTACTTCTATAGAACCGGGCTTATACCGAGAAGGAAAACACGGTATTCGTATTGAAAACTTAGTCTTGGCTAAAAAACATGATAACAGCATTTTTGGCGATTTTATGAACTTTGAAACGCTGACTATCTGTTATATCGATACAGATTTAGTAAATAAAGATTTATTAGGGCAGGAACATATCGATTGGTTAAATGATTACAACCAATTCGTCTTTGATAAATTATCGCCTCATTTGACAACTGCAGAAGCAAGTTGGTTGGCAAATAAAACAAAAGCCATTTAAAAGAAAAAATGCTACTCAATCGAGTAGCATTTTTTCTTTTAAATGGACTTATAATTGATATATTTAGCTAATCAATATAAAGGCTATACTATATTATGCATTCAAGAAGATTATTTATTAAAAAAATAGGACTCTCCACGCTTAGCGTTGGCTTATTTACGACGGCATCACAAGCTTTTTCTTTTGGCACAAAAGCTAAATCGAATAAGCCGATAGTCCTATCAACCTGGGATTTCGGTTTAAAAGCGAATGAAGAAGCTTGGAAAATTTTATCTCAGGGAGGCAGAGCTTTAGATGCAGTAGAGCAAGGTGTGCGTTTTACAGAAGCAGACCCGGAAGAGCGCAGTGTGGGATATGGAGGACGTCCGGATCGTGATGGCAAAGTCACCTTGGATGCTTGTATTATGGATGAAAATGCTAATATTGGTTCTGTAGCTGCTTTGAAAAATATAAAGCATCCTATTTCTGTGGCACGAGCGGTTATGGAGAAAACACCACACGTCATGTTAGTAGGTGAAGGTGCTTTGCAATTTGCCAAGTCGCAAGGTTTTTTGGAAGAAAATCTATTGACCGAACCATCTGAAAAAGAATGGAAAGAATGGTTAAAAACAGCAAAGTATGAACCTGTAGTCAATATTGAGAATCACGATACGATTGGTATGATTGCATTGGATGCGAAGGGCAACCTTTCGGGAGCATGTACTACGAGTGGTATGGCTTACAAAATGCACGGTCGAGTAGGAGATTCGCCTATTATTGGTGCGGGATTGTATGTAGATAATGAAATTGGCGCAGCGACGGCTACGGGGCATGGCGAAGAAGTTATCCGTACTGTGGGCAGTCATTTGGTTGTAGAGTTAATGCGTCAAGGAAATTCTCCGCAAAAAGCTTGTGAAGAAGCGGTGCAAAGAATTATTAAGTTTACGCAAAAGAGAGGCAAAACCTTAGATAATATACAAGTTGGCTTTATCGCTTTAAATAAACAAGGAGAGTATGGCGCGTATTGCATACATGGCGGATTTAATTATGCCAAGTATGATGCAAAAGGAAATGAATTAATAAAGGGAAAATCGTATTTGAAGAATAATGGCTAAACTAGAAATAGCAAGTTTTAATGTACAATCTGCATTGATAGCACAAGAATTTGGTGCAGATCGCGTTGAATTGTGTGCGGGAATGGATGTCGGTGGGACGACTCCTTCGGATGAAGATATCAAAGAAGCACGTGATAAGTTAAAAAATAAACTTCATGTTATGATTCGTCCTCGTGGCGGAAATTTCGTGTATTCAGAAGCTGAATTCGAACAAATGAAAGCAGATATATTGCGTATTAAACAAATGGGTGTAGATGGATTGGTGTTTGGTGTTTTGAACGAAGACAACACGGTTAATGTTGCGCAAAATCGCGAATTGGTACAATTGGCTTCACCACTTTCTTGTACGTTTCATAGGGCTTTTGATGAAGTTCCAGATTTTAAAGTAGCATTAGAAGAGGTTATATTCTGTGGTTTTGAGACTATTTTAACATCAGGTTGTAAGCCAAATGTGAATATAGGGCTGGGTAATTTGCGGGAGCTGGTACAATTGGCTAATGACAGAATCACCATTATGCCTGGTGGTGGGTTGCGTTCTACTTATGTGCAGCATATTCTGTACGAAACAGGAGCTTCTTATTTTCATTCTTCTGCTATCACTGATGGAAGTGATACGGCAGTAGGGATGGAAGTAAAAGCAATTAAAGGCGCAATAAAAGTTTAAGCGTTTGTTAATAGTTCTTTTAATTTTTCCTTGTTCAAAGGTTTTTGAACATAATCTAAAATAAAAGGATATTGATTTATTTTTTGTTTATCCGACTCCAGATGAGAAGAACTAATAATGAAAATCTTAGAAGTTAGTATAAACCGATAGCTTTCTTCCTGAATTTTGTCCATCATTTCCCATCCTGACATATAAGGCATATTAATATCTACAAATATGTAATCTGGCATTTTACTATTCATTTGATTTGGCGCGGTCAAAGCTCCTAATGCATCTAATGCATTTTCGTAACTTATAAAATCTATAGTTATATTTTCAATATTCTTTACCATGTTTTCGAATATGAATCGAAAAATAGCATTATCATCAATGAGAACTACGTTGTAATCGGCCATTGTATATTATATTATTGGAAATTTAACAAAAAATGTTGTGCCTTCGCCCACCTTACTTATAAGATCTATTTTACCACCAAGAGACTCCACTTGATATTTTGTGATGTTAAGACCGATACCTTTTGTTTCAAATCCCCGATGAAATATCTTTTTAAACATAAAAAGTTGTGATTTCATTTTCTCCAATTCCATTCCCAGGCCGTTGTCTTGAATAGACAAAGTAACATAATTCCCATCGTGATAGGTTCTCACATGAATTAGAGGTTTTCTTTTAGGATCTGAAAACTGTAAAGCGTTATCCAAAAGTTGGTTAATGATACTGTATAAAGTAACTCTTTGGGTTTTTACTTCTTTAACTTCTATATCTTTAGTAATGGTTGCTGCTTTTTGTAGTATAGTTGGATTATGTATGTTGATTATTTTTTCCAAGACAGCATGAAAATTGCAAAGTTCTATCTCGTTTTTATCCTTAGTCCGATTAATATCGGAGGTAATCACAATTAAATCTTCTACGGTTTCATCCAATTCATCGCAACTTGATTTTAAAAGTTCCAGAAACACATCTATGCTTTCTTTTTCCCGAGATTCTTTGATGCTGTCTATTAACATTTTAATATTAGCTAGAGGACTTAGGAAGTTGTGCGCTATGATATGATTGGCTTCTTCTATTTGCAGAATTTTGGATTCTAAGTGTGCTTTTATTGTTTCTAAATGATTTCTCTTGATTTCTAATTCATCTGCATTTCTTTTTAAACCTGTCATATCTACAAGCTGAACTATGAAATATTTAGGATTCTTTTGGGTATCCCGAACTAAAGAAATGGTAATAGAACACCATACATAATAGCCACTTTTATGTAGATATCTTTTCAAAAATGTTTGGTAATTTCTTTTTCCCTCGATTAATTCATTTCGCACCAATAAATCATATTTCTTATCATCTGGATGTGTAATATCCTTCGAGCGGATCTTTTGAAGCTCTTCCTTAGAGTAACCTAAAATTTCTGAAACTGTATGATTGCTTTCTACCACGTAGCCGTCTATAGAGGTGAGCGTAGTTCCTACACCCGAAAAATGGAAAGCCTGATAGAACTTGCGTTCTGAAAAGATCAATTGATCTTGATATTCTTTTTGCTTGGTAATATCGGTAATGACAACGGCAACGATTTCCGCGTTATCAGGAATAGGTTTGATCGTTAATGAATACCATTTGATGTTTTCACTGCCCTGAGCAAAGCTATATTCTAAGGTATTTTCAGTTCTGTTTTCGAGGCTATCCCGTATTAGAGGACTAGCTTTAGTTGAAATTGCTGGAGGAAGAACATCCGTTAAAACTTTTCCAAGGAAGGTGCTGGGAGGGAGTATTAGTAGTTCTGGTTTATTTGTCCAATAATTTAAGAACACTCCTTCTTTATTTACTTCGAAAATAATATCATTAATCGAAGATACTAAAAGCCTGTAATGATGTTCCTGTTTCCTTAATTGTATAAGTTGTTCTATTAAAAATGTATTATCATACAATGAAACTATATATTCATCTTCAGATTGGCATAGTTGAAAATGAGCAGAAAGGTACTTCGTATTTTTGTTTGTATTTACTTGGATAATGTATGAGTCGTTACTGAGAGGGATTTCGGATAATACTGGTCTTAAAGAGTTGTAATCTAAGAATGAATATTCTTCAAGCACATTTATATTATCCACATCAGCTATGGATAATAAATATTGTGCTTCAGGAGTGAGCTCTATGATAAAGCCCGTGGTATTTATCCGTAATATTCCTTCTACCTTGAACTTATCCAAAGAGTCATTTTCAAACATTAATATCCAGCTAAATTGTTTAATTAGAGGTGTTATTCTCAAATTTTTACTTAACCTCTCTTTAAAGATAACAGTTTTTGGAAATGAACGAATGGTTTTTAAAAAACTTTTGAAATAAAGGTATATTGGTTAATTTTTAGTGATTAATTCTGTATAATAATTAATATAACCTAGAATAATTTTTCTTTTAAGACAACGAAATTTTAGGAATTTGTTCGATCAATGTACTTGCTGCAGCCACTGTTAAATCATGCTTTAATTCAGATAATTCTAATTTAGTTTGATCAGAAAGACGAGGAATACAATAAAGATGAATCGAAGATTGTACTTCTGAAAGGATAATATCGCCAAAAACTATTCCTTTTCCTGCCAGAATTATTTTTTCTGGATTGAGAATATGAATTAACGTTGCAATTCCTTTCCCCAGCATATGTCCAATTTTTTTAATTGCTTCGATTGTCAGTTGATCCCCTACATTGTAAGCATGCACTAGTTGTTCGTAAGTAATCGGACCATCTTTGGTACTTAGAATGGAAGCTTCTCCTGCATTAAGACGTTCTTCAATATAATCAATAGCAGTCTGGAGAGAAGCTTCTACTTCCAAACAGCCTTTTTTGCCACATCTGCATAATTTATTACTATCTGCTAATGGGATATGACTAAATTCGCCAGCAAAACCTTTATGACCTTTAAAGATCTTATTGTTGATAAGAATTCCTAATCCCACACCCCATGTCAAATTGATTACAAGAGTATGAGAAGAGTTTTTAGCTTTCCCAAAATGTTTTTCTACCAAAGCAATCGCTGTTGAATCATTTTCAATATAAGTAGGTAATAATGTGCGCTCTTCTAAAATGCCCGCTACATTATACAAAGGAGAATCAGGTAAGTGCGAAGAATTAATTTTCTTTTCAGCATCTACGAAACCTGGGCATATAATACCAATACCCAAAAAGGCTGATTTACCAAACTGTTGCTTTATATTTTCAACAGCACTAACAATTTCTTCCAGTAATTCGTTTTCCGCGGTGATTAATAAAGGAATTTTCACTGTATCTACAACCTTTTCGATATCCATATTATAAACATCAATCAAAGTACGTTTCCTTTCTATCGAAATCGAAATTATATATCCTAATTTATTTTTATCGGCTTTATATAAATATGCTTTTCTACCACCTGTAGAATCTGTGAGACCTAAATTTATAATATATCCTTTTTTTAGTAGGTCTTTGATTCCTTTGGTAGTAATAGGTATACTTTTTTCTACAGCAAGGCTTAAATCGCCGATGGAGGTAGAGCCCAAAAAGAACAAATTTTTAAGGATGTTAGTGTTTAGATTCATGGTAATTGGTTTTTATTTTTGTAAATATATAAATTAAAAATTAATAAAATTAAAATTTAATAAGGCTAAATATTATCTTTTTTAGAAAAATGTAAAATTAAAACTTTACTGAGAGACTATTTGGTATTGCAATTAGTGGATTATAAGATCAAAATAATTGTATAGCTATTTTACTAAAAAAAAGTTTTACTTTTTTCTTTTTAGTAAAAATTTTCTTCTTTTTTCTTTTCCATTGTATCCTTTAGGATTGTATTCTTTTATAGTCCAAAAAAGAAATGCGCTCCCAATGGAGCGCATTTCATATGAATAAAAGATAACTTAGTTTTGTTTAGCCCACCATAATGGTGTCAATACCGCATCAGGACCACCCAACAAAGAAACGGCTTTATCATAGCCATCTTTGTCGGAGTTCATTAGACTAGATGGATATTTTAACCTTTGTGGGAAAAATTTGATCTGATTGGTCATGTAATTTGCAGTTGTCAATGCTGGCAAATTTGGCAAAGGATTTTCAATCGCAGGATTTTCGAAGAAAGGTAAACCTAATCTTCTGTGATCTGACCATGCTTCTAACGGCAACCATGGCATATTTGCAATATACTTTTGGGTTATGATTTTTGTTAAAGCATCGTTGCGAACAGTTCCGTTTTTATAAATACTATTGACAGGATATTGAATAGTTGCGGTGCCTGCCACTCCTGTGTAGCCGTCTACATAATTCATCGTTCTCGAAGCACCCGGCTCTGTTGTATGGGTGAATTTTACCGATGTTCCCACTCTATTGTAGGTTTCAGAATTCAAGTATGCTGATGCATATTGGGAAACTCCATGGTAATCAAAGTTAGCTTTCACGCCATTTTCATAAGCCGCTTGAGCAGTAGTTCCCGTATTCCAGCCTTTTAGCGAAGCCTCAGCAAGTAAGAAGTAAGTTTCCCAGCTCGCGAAGAATATACGGGAAGAGTTACTTGTTCTATAAGTCTTGGCAAGTGCAGGCATTTTTCCGACTTGAATCGAACGAATTGGGTTCACAGCGCCTTTGGCTCCAAAGTCACCACTTACTGCCGTGCTCCAAGTGAATTTCGTATCTATCCTAATAGTATCCGTATTGAATCCTGTTACAGGAGGAAATTTAACTTGGGTAGTCGAAGCATCGCTCGTATATGAAGGATAATTAGACCAAGTATTGCTATTAATATCTCCCGGTATATAGAAGGTTTTATAGGCTCGTGGGTCTATAATATTAGGTAAACCATCAAAGAAATATCCCGCTGTTGGATCATTGGTTCGAGTGGAATAATGACCTAACATTCTTTTTCCAATGTAGTTTTCTGGTTTTATAGCTGAATGATATTGATCGCCTAACTGATCCTCGGATTTAACACCTCCTAAACCCACATAAATATTATTTAGTGCTGTAGAAATTACCTGACCATTCCATTCTCTACTCATCACACCAGAAAGTGGATCCCATCCTGGTCGCTCTGCTACTTTGAAATTGTGGTCTGCTGTAGTGATTAATTTGTTGGATGCTACAGCATCTTCAAATTCTGATTTTGCTTTATTAGCATCTACCTCAGCGATACGCATAGCTAAGCGAAGGCGCATTGAGTTACCATATCGAATCCATTTGTCCCAATCATATTTGTACGCGGGATCTTGGTTTTGAAGTTTGTCAGGACGAGTTATATTAGCATCTATTTTGCTTGTAGCATCTTTCAGTTCGGCCAACAAGAAGTAGTACACATCTTGTGTTGATTTGAATTCTGGATTTTGGCCAGCAAATGCTTCGGTAGGAATAGCACCAAAATTGTCTGCCAATTCACTCATCAAATATGCTCTCCAAATTCTAGCTACCTGAGTAAGGTTATTGTTATAAGGTTGCGCAGAGCCATTTACAACTTTCATTTCGGCGATTTGAAGTGCTGTATTTGCGTGATTTAACCATTCTGAGATGTAGCGCCAATAATCGTTTGTCCAATCATCATTGTATCCACCACTGGTAATACCTCCTGAAAGGTGTTGACGGCCAGCAGCTTTCCAATACAATACAAATACGCGTTCAGCAATATGTGGATCTTGTTGCGCTGCAATTATTGAATTATTAATAAAATACTCTACTTGAACTTGATTTTCATTTGCTTGCGTAGGGTTAGTATTTATTTCATCAAATTTCGAACAACTCGAAAATGATGCTGCGGTTGCTAATGCAATTGCTATAGTAAGTTTTGTTAATTTCGTTTTCATTTTCTTAGATTTTAGAAGCCCAATGAAATATTTAAAAAGTATGAGCGTGAAGTTGGGAATGATAGGTACTCGAATCCCACAGCATTGGTGCTAATCGCATATACTGATTCTGGATCCACACCATTTGCGTGGCTCTTAATCATCCAAACATTGTTAGCGGATAAAGAAAATTTAGCACTTCTTACTATTGAAGAATTCAATAATCTTCCAGGAATACTGTAGCTCAATTGTATATTTCTTAAACGAATATTCGTCGCGTCATATAGATTTTGCTCCGTGATACCTAGGTTTCCAGAAGTGTTAGTCACTTGGTTCCAATATTGTTGATGGGTTACCGTTTTAGTATTCGCAGTATAACCACCATTGCCATCACTCACTACACCATCTACCACAAATGGTTGTCTATCGCCATTTACTACAGTCTCTGCTGCAAGTCCAGCACGTTGCAATGCTAGATTAGTACCAGCGAAGAATTTTCCGCCAAATCTACCATCCACTAAGAATGATAATCCAACATTTTTGTAAGAGAAGGAGTTTGTGATACCCAATAAAGCTCTTGCACTTTGATCACCTAATAAATGAGAACCGTTTGCTGCTGTTGGAAGTCCATCACCGTTTACGATAATTTTGCCATAATGAGGGCTGCTAGTATCCTCCACGCGCGCATATTTTGTTCCGTATATAGTACCATAACGTTGACCAACTGTACTATTAACTTGCAAATTGTCAAAGCCACCTAATTGATAGATGTTTAGATCCTCTGTAAGCTCGATCAATTCGTTTACATTTTTAGAGTAGTTGACATTAATATCCCAAAGTAAACTTTCAGCATTTTTTAAAACATTAATTCCTAATACGGCTTCTAAACCTTTGTTTTGAATATTACCCGCATTAGCCATATAGTTTTGATATCCTGAAAGAGGATTCATAGCCAATTTAATAAGTTGGTTGGTTGCATTAGTTTTGTAATAAGCAAAATCTAAAGAGAAGCGATCGAATGCTCTGATGTCAAAACCAACTTCAAATGATTTTAGAAGCTCACTTAGTACATTTGGATTATACAAAGTTGGGTTTTTAGAAGCAGTGGTGTTTCCATTAGGATCTTTTCCGATTGAATATGTGTTATATAGTTCATAAGGAGCAAGACTGCCTCCAGTTTCCGCATATGAAGCGCGTAGTTTAGCAAAATTTAACCAGGTAGGGATTGAACCTCCAGTTTTGCTAATCATATCAGACACGACCAATGATGTACTTATTGAAGGATAGAAATATGATCTATTCGCTTTGCTTAAAGTTGATGACCAGTCATTTCTACCTGTCACGTTGATAAACCAGAAATTATCGTAGTTGATTTCAGCAGTTCCGAATAATGAATTGATTTGTTTTTCACGAATACCTTCCGACACTCCTGGATTTCCTTCTGAGTTGCTAATTGTGAATAAATTCGGTACAGTCAACGAACCTGCCGATGAGGAGAGCCAATTTGAGCTTTGTTTCATTATTTGTCCGAAAACAGAAGCTGAACCATTCCATTTACCAAATAAATTGTCTTTACGTGCATTTAAACTTACAATGTAGTTGCGCTCATTGAAGTTGTCAGATCCTACACTATACGAGTTTGTTAATGAAGATCCTGTATAGGTTCTACTGTCGAATTTCGTGTTATATAGATCCGAACCAGCTCTGAAGTCCGCATCTAACCAATCATTAAATTTGTATTTGATAGTCGCATTTAATAAAAAGCGATTTCTCGAATCTTTATTTAACTTATTATTTACCGCCCAATATGGATTTACTGTATTACTGTTATTATACCAAGTTTGATTTGCCCCAGGTTGATCCATGCCTGCTTCGAATTCCGTAATATCAATTGTATTAGGTATTAATAATGCCGTAGAATAATAGTTACCTGCGTTTGAACCACCAACAGCTCTGTTATTAGCTGTTGTATTCATGTATTGAACTTTCAAATCTGTGGTCCATCTTTTTTCTGCACCAAATTGTGATGTCAGTTTAGAGATTAGGTTCAAACGATCCAATTTTACGCCTGGCGTTTTACTATCGTCATGTAGATAGGTGCCTGAAGTATACAAACTAGTGCCTTCGCTTAAAGATTGTTGGAAAGTTAAATTGTGAGTTGTGTTTACACCTGTCTTGAAGAAATTATCTAAATTGTTATATGCCTGTAAAGTGTGTGGTTTTCCGTCCCAGCCTGTTACACTTTGACCGGTAATCTTTTCTCCCCAATTACTTCCTGACTGTGCATTAAATAATCCATCCGTACCTTGAGAAAATTCCGTTTGAAGTTCTGGCGTAATGAAAAGATTTTCTAATCCTACGGTAGCCGAATAAGAAATACCCGCTCCTCTAGAACTTTTACCTGATTTTGTGGTGATTAAGATTACTCCGTTTAAGGCTCTTGAACCGTATAAAGCTGAAGCAGCACCACCTTTTAATACGGACATACTTTCGATATCTTCGGGATTTAAATCTCCGATACCGTTACCCATATCTGCAGATGGGTTCCAAAAATCATTGTTCGACGCACCAGCAAAGTTTTCCATAGGAACGCCATCCACAACGATTAAAGGTTGGTTGTCTCCCGTTAAGGATGTGAAACCCCTCAAAACAATTTTAGATGATGAAGCGGGACCACTTGAACCTTTGATAATTTGCAAACCTGCCACTTTACCCGTCAAGGCGTTAGCGATATTGTTTTCTCTTGCTTCTACTAATGCATCCCCTTTAATGTCCTGAAATGAGTATCCTAAGGATTTTTTCTCTCTTTTAATACCCATTGCTGTCACTACGACTTCGTCGATGCCGCTAGCATCTTGTTCTAAAGTAACACTTACTGTTGTGCCCGATACAGTGATTTCTTGAGAAAGGTAGCCTAGTATAGAAAATTTTAATTTTTCTCCATTGTTAGCTTGAATAGTAAAATTACCATTTGTGTTAGATTGGGTGACTCTATTTGTGCCAAGGACAGAAACTGTCACACCAGGCAAGCCTCCATTAGAATCTGTTACTCTCCCAGTAACAGTCTGTTGTGCAAACACTGTTGTAATGCTACATATTAGCATCAACAGCGAAATGCTCCAATGTTTGTAAAATGTGCTCATAATTTGTTAGTAGTAATGAATGTTTGTTATTGATTTTTTATTAAGTTGTCACTTTGCATGACAGCTACACAAGCTGATGCAATAGTTTGTATATTGTCTAGATTTGATATTTCGATAGATGTACGTTGTGATAGTCTTGGAATACAAAAAATGTGAATTGATGATTGAATCTCTGGTAACAGGATAGCTCCAAAGGCAGCTCCAATGCCGCTAATGATTACTTTCTCAGGATTTAGAATATGTATTAACGTGGCTATACCTTTACCTAGCATGAACCCCATTTTCTTTATTCCATGAATACTTAATTGGTCGCCCAGTTTGTAAGCTTGGATAAGTGAATTTAGAAATTGTGACTTGTCTTTACTCTCTACATGAGGTGCTAATAACGATACTTCGCCTTCTTTCAGTCTTTCTTTTATGTATTCTATTGCGGATTCGAGTGAAGCTTCTACTTCCAAGCAGCCTTTTTTGCCACATGAGCACAGTTTATTCTCATCCGCCAATGGAATATGGCTAAATTCACCAGCAAACCCATTGAAGCCTCGGAATAATTGTTGATCTACTATAATTCCTAATCCAACGCCCCAAGTTAAATTGATTATTAGTGAATGATTTGTGTTTTTCGCTTTCCCAAAGTTTTTTTCCGCAATTGCGATGGCTGATGAATCGTTTTCTATATAAACGTCTAACTTAAGATCATTTTTTAATCTACGAGGTAGATCGTATAATGGAGATTCCTTTGAATACGAATTATTTACACCTTTGTGAGAGTCGACAAATCCTGGAGTAGTAATGCCAATAGCAAAAATTGGATATGTATTATAGGTTTCTATAATTTTTTCAGCATAAACAACTATACTGTGGTATATAGTCAAGTCATCGAACTGATTAATGTTTATATCTATATTTTCTATCAACGGTTCGTTGAAAATATTATATAAGCCCATAATAATGGAATACCTATTTATACTGATTGTAAGCGTATTTCCAATTTTTTCTTTGTTCAATTTGTAGGCTGCCGCTCTACGGCCACCAGTTGAGGCTCTAAGGCCGTCTGGAATAACAAAATTTTGGTCAATCAATGACTGTATCGATTTAGCAATAATTGGAACGCTTTTCCCAATAGAATTACTTATCTCTGCTATTGATTGTGGTCCAGAAAAATATAGGGATTTTATAATTTGCGTATAAAACTGGTCCATCATAAATAGGTTCTTGTAAATGTTTTATAAAGTTAAGTATATAATTTTTTAAATTCCAAATACTTTTTAAAAAATATAATAAGTTGTACTTGTTTCCTGCATTTTTATTTTAAGTCACTTGTCAAATCATTTTTTTATCTTCGGGAAACTAAACTCTATCTAATTACATGAAACAACGTTATTATTCGCTGGATGTGTTTCGAGGTGCTACAGTTGCACTTATGATAATGGTCAATAATCCAGGGACTTGGGGAATTATGTTTGCTCCGTTGAAACATGCGCCCTGGCATGGATGTACGCCAACGGATTTAGTGTTTCCTTTTTTTTTATTTGCAGTAGGAAATGCTATGTCATTCGTTATTCCTCGATTACAAGAAGCAGGAGATGCTATTTTTTGGAAAAAGGTGATTAAAAGAACAATTCTTATTTTCTTAATAGGATTGGGATTAAATTGGTTCCCATTTGTCCAATGGATTGATGGTACACTCCAATTCAGAGAGTGGATGAGTAGTGTCGATCCTACAAAAGGGGTGCGAATTCTTGGGGTATTACAACGTATTGCTATTGCTTACTTCTTTGCATCTATACTTGCATATTACTTTAAACCGCGGACGTTAATTTATATTTCAGCTCTAATTTTGTTTGGTTATTGGGGGATATGCGCGGCATTAGGTGGTGAGGATCCTTATTCATTAGCAGGATGGTTTGGTACTGAAATAGATAAAAATATTTTAGGTGTACCGCATATGTATAAAGGAGAAGGCGTACCTTTTGATCCAGAAGGACTGATGAGTGCCTTGCCTGCGGTAGTACAAGTTGTATTCGGTTATTTAATAGGAGTGTTTATTAAGAAACAAGGTCAGGTAGATTGGTTGTGGACTAAAGTTCCTGCTTCCAATGAACCACATTTTAAATTATTGTCTGGACTTTTTGTGACAGGATTTATCCTTATAGTTTTGGGATGGGCATGGTCATTAGGATTTCCAATTAATAAAAAGATATGGACTAGCTCGTACGTGCTCTACACAACTGGATTGGGAATTATGACGATTGGCGGAATGATATGGTATATCGAGGTACAAGGTGTTAAGAATTGGTTAACTAAATTTTTTGATGTCTTTGGCAAAAACCCATTATTCATATTTGTATTGAGTGGTTTATTTCCAAAAGCTATGGTTTTAATTCGTATACCGAATGGATTGTCTGATGCTGGAGAACAATTATACATCACGCCTTTATCTTGGTTTTATCAAAATGTTTGTGCGCAAATGCCGGGAGTACCTGAAATCGGGTCATTAGTTTATTCATTATTGTTTTTGGCGCTGATGTGGATTATCGGTTATTTCATGGATAAAAAAGGTATTTACGTGAAGGTGTAAGTAATATGAAAGTTTGGAAAATAGTTAAATTTGGAAATAGTATAGATAGTTGTCTAAATATATGGGAAATCTGACTGTGAGATAATTGCTCATAGATAAGGTAATTTTCAAATTTCCAAATTCTTTTCATTTTCAAATTTAATGCTTACCTTTGCAGACAATTAATTAAATTTTTAACGCTTTAATATTATTCACGAAATGTATTTAAGTAAAGAGTACAAAGCTGGTATCTTCGCAGAATTTGCTGGTGCAGCTGAAAACACTGGTTCTGCAGAAGGACAAGTTGCTTTATTCACTAAAAGAATTGCTCACTTAACTGAGCACTTGAAAAAAAACAGAAAAGATTTTAATACACAACGTTCTCTACAAAAATTAGTAGGTAAACGTCGTTCATTATTAGCTTATTTGTACAAAAAAGATATCAACCGTTACCGTGCGATCATCAAAGGTCTAGGTTTACGTGATATCATCAAGTAAGCTTCATACAGTGAAAAGCTTAAAAAGCCATCCATTTTTGGATGGCTTTTTTTTGTATTATGCTTACATAGAATAAAAAATCCGTAACTTTGTTCAGAATTTTTAAAGGTCATAAAAATCGATGCATCAGTAGAATAAAGAGGAAAAATGCATCTCGAATTACAAAACAATGAGTTATAACGAAAAAAAAGTAACAATCGATTTAGGCAACGGACTTGCTCCTATCGAATTGTCTACAGGTAAATTGGCTAAACAGGCTGATGGTTCTGTAGTATTAAAGCAAGGTGATACGATGTTGTTAGCAACAGTAGTATCATCAAAAGAAGCTAAAGCAGGTGTGGATTTCTTACCACTTTCTGTAGACTACCAAGAAAAATATGCGGCTACAGGTCGTATCCCAGGAGGTTTCTTACGTCGTGAAGCAAGATTATCAGACTATGAAGTGTTGATTTCTCGTTTGGTAGATAGAGCTTTACGTCCATTATTCCCCGAAACATATCACGCAGACACGCAAGTGATGATCTCGTTGATCTCTGCTGATAAAGATATTATGCCAGATGCATTAGCTGGTTTAGCGGCTTCTGCAGCTATCGCTGTGTCTGACATTCCTTTCAACGGTCCTATTTCTGAGGTACGCGTAGCGAAAATCGATGGTCAGTTAGTAATCAACCCACGTTTATCTCAATTAGATAAAGCGACTTTAGAATTTATCGTTGCTGGTTCTGCACAAGATATCGTGATGGTAGAAGGTGAAGCAAACGAAATTTCGGAAGCTGAAATGGTAGAGGCTATTGCTTTTGCACATGAGGCTATCAAAAAGCAAGTTGCTGCACAATTAGAATTATCAAAATTAGTAGGTTCGGAGACTAAACGTGAGTTTAACCACGAGCCTTCGAATGAAGAGTTAAGAGCTCAAATTTTCAGTGCTACTTACGATAGAGTATACGAGATTGCAAAATCTGGTTCTTCTAAACATGAACGTTCTGAAAAATTTGCCGCTATTGGTCAAGAAGTAATTGATTCATTAGGTGAAGAAATCGACGACGAGACTAAATTTTTAGCTAAAAAATATTTCCACGATGTACAATACGATGCGGTTCGTAATCTAGTATTGGATGAAGGAATTCGTTTAGATGGTCGTGATGTACGTACTGTACGTCCTATTTGGTCTGAGGTAGATTATTTACCTGCAGCACACGGTTCAGCAGTATTTACACGTGGTGAAACACAATCATTGACTTCCGTTACTTTAGGTGCTAAAGACGATGAGCAAATGATTGATGGTGCATTTATCAATGGATACAACAAATTCATTTTACATTACAACTTCCCAGGTTTCTCAACAGGTGAAGTAAGACCTAATAGAGGTGCTGGTCGTCGTGAAATTGGTCACGGTAACTTGGCTATGCGTTCATTGAAAAAAGTATTGCCTGCTGATTCTGAAAATCCGTACACAATTCGTGTTGTTTCGGATATCTTAGAATCAAACGGTTCTTCTTCAATGGCGACTGTTTGTGCGGGTACGTTAGCTTTATTGGATGCGGGTGTGAAATTAAAATCACCAGTATCTGGTATTGCAATGGGCTTAATCACGGATGAAAAATCAGGTAAATATGCTATTCTTTCTGATATCTTAGGTGATGAAGATCACTTAGGTGATATGGACTTCAAAGTAACGGGTACAGAAAATGGTATCGTTGCTTGTCAGATGGACTTAAAAATCAATGGTTTGAAATGGGAAGTATTAACTCAAGCGTTGGATCAAGCGAAAGAAGCTCGTCTTCATATCTTAGGTGAGATGAAGAAAACTATCGCAGAGCCTCGTGAAGATTACAAACCTCACGCTCCTCGTATCATCCAATTGACTATCGATAAAGAATTTATCGGTGCTGTAATTGGTCCAGGTGGTAAAATCATCCAAGAAATGCAACGCGAAACTGGCGCTACTATTTCTATTGAAGAAGTAGATAACAAAGGTATCGTTCAAATTTTTGCAGATAATAAAGCTTCTATCGACGCGGCTACTACACGTATCAAAAATATCGTAGCAAAACCAGAAATTGGTGAAACGTACGAAGGTAAAGTGAAATCTATTATGGCTTTCGGTGCTTTCGTTGAGATTATGCCAGGTAAAGATGGTTTATTACACATTTCTGAAATTGATTGGAAACGTCTTGAATCTATGGACGGAATCTACAAAGAAGGTGATATTGTAACTGTTAAATTGTTAGATATTGACAAACAAGGTAAAATGAAACTTTCTCGCAAAGCTTTATTGCCTCGTCCTCCACGTGAAGACAAACCAAAAAGAGAAGATAAGCCAGCTGCAGCAGCTCCAGCTCCTGAAGCGCCAAAAGCTTAATTTTTCAATAACATAATATTATAAAGGCTCAATCAAAAAAGGTTGAGCTTTTTTGTGGAATGAGATTCAGCTTACTTATTATTGTCTGTGTATTTTTAGACAAACGATTTATAAGGAGCTTTTTAAAGAGTAGAGATAATAATTTTTTACTCACTCCGTTTCACAGGTTCTAAATCTTTTAATTCGTCTTCGGAGAATAATCGATAATGTACTTTAAAGGTTTTGCCGAGAGGTGTTTCTAAAGAAAAGCCACCAGGTCCAAAACCGTCTAGTACATCTAAAGTAAAATGAGAATATTGCCAATATTCGAAAAGGTCTCTATCAATCCAAAATTCAAAACCCTCGACTAGACCTATCATGGCGTCATTCATTCTTGGAAAATATCCGCCTTTTTCAAAACATTGAGGTTGTGTCCCTTCGCAACACCCACCAGCTTGATAAAACATCAAATCTCCATGTTGCGCTGCTAACTGTTGAATCACTTGCTTTGCTTCTTCTGATACATCTAATCGTTTTATCATAATTCAGTTTTTTATAAAAATGGGGTTTCCTTGGAAACCCCAATACATAGATAGTGTGTCTAAAAAAATCCTAATTTTTCTTTATTATAAGAAATCAACATGTTCTTTGTTTGTCGGTAGTGATCCAGCATGATTTTGTGGTTTTCACGACCAATACCTGATTGCTTATAGCCTCCAAATGGAGCACCAGCAGGGTAGGAGTGATATTGATTTACCCATACACGTCCTGCCTGTATGGCGCGAGGAACCGTATACAGTTGATGTGCATCACGAGTCCAGACACCAGCACCTAAGCCGTAGATTGTATCGTTTGCAATTTCAATGGCTTCTTTCTCATCTTTGAAAGTGGTAACAGCCAACACTGGACCGAAAATTTCTTCTTGGAAAATACGCATCTTGTTGTGTCCTTTGAATAAGGTAGGTTTGATATAATAGCCATCTTCAAATCCTTCACCTACGTTGTTTACATCACCACCAGTCAATACTTCTGCTCCTTCTTCTTTACCTAGTTTGATGTAAGATAAAATTTTATCTTTTTGAATTTTCGAAGCTTGCGCACCCATCATTACTGTTGGATCTAGTGGGTCACCCACTTTAATCGCATTTACACGTTCAATTACTTTCTCAATGAATTTATCGTAAATGGATTCTTGGATTAATAGGCGCGATGGACAAGTACAGATTTCCCCTTGATTCAGGGCAAATAGAACTGCGCCTTCTACAGCTTTATCTAAGAACGCATCGTCATGATCCATTACCGATTCGAAGAATACGTTTGGTGATTTTCCGCCTAATTCCAACGTAACTGGAATAATGTTTTCTGTAGCATATTGCATTACCAATCGCCCGGTTGCTGTTGATCCTGTAAAGGCAGCTTTCGAAACTTTTGGATTAGTTACTAAGGCACGGCCTAATTCAGCACCAAAGCCATTCACAACATTGACCACACCGTCAGGAATCAGATCCCCAATCAATTCCATTAATACCATGATAGATGTAGGGGTGCTTTCTGCAGGTTTTAATACAACAGTATTACCTGCCGCTAGGGCTGGAGCCAATTTCCATACCGCCATTAATAAAGGAAAATTCCAAGGGATAATCTGGGCAATTACACCAATCGGCTCATGTACAATTAATGAAACTGTATTAGCATCCAACTCACTTAATGAACCTTCTTCTGCACGGATTACACCCGCGAAATATCTAAAATGATCAATTGCCAATGGAATATCGGCATTTAACGTTTCACGTACGGCTTTACCATTATCAACAGTTTCTACTGCCGCGATATATTCCAGATTTTGTTCGATGCGATCGGCTATTTTGTTCAGAATGATACTTCGTTCTGTAGCAGAAGTTTTCCCCCAGGTTTGAAAAGCTTTTTCTGCAGCATTTACCGCTAATTCTAAATCTTCTTTTGTAGAATGAGCAGCTTGTGTAAAAACTTTTCCATCCAAAGGAGAGATGTTGTCAAAATATTTTCCTTGAACTGGAGGTACAAATTTTCCTCCAATATAGTTGTCATAACGCTCTTTGAACGTCGGTCTTTGAATTGTACCCATATTAGTGTTTATTTATTTGTGTTATCTGTTTATTCAAATTTACCGAACACGAAAGGGGTGCTATAGCATATTTGTGTCAAAGTGCAGGACTATTGTTTCAAGGTCTGTAACAATTTATTATATTTGGTTACGAGCCAATTATAAAAGTTTTTAATGTTATGATGAACAAATCTTTTATAAATACTCTTCCGTACGCGAAGGAAAAGGAGCTAACTACCTTGATAGAGAATAAGCGTTCCTTTGCTGTAGACGAAATGGAACTTCATGTTTTCGAAACATATGAAGCTAGTTCCCTCGTACCATTACAATTTGGCGATATTGTTCTGATTAATATGTTGGAAGGCAAAAAAGTTATGCATATTGGCCAATTAGATGCATTTGATTATCAGCCGGGACAAATGCTCATGCTTCCATCCTATACCAAAATGCTGATAGATTTTCCAGAAGCTACATTGCATAAACCAACACAATGCACTGCTTTGGTCGTAAGTAAAACGAAAATAGATTCAATATTGAATTATCTCAATGAATTTAGTCCAAAGCATCAAATGATAGGCGAATGGAATTTTGATCCTAATATCTTTCATTTATATAATACACCTGAATTGACCGATCTACTCAATAAGTTTTTTCGCATAATGATGGATTCGAATGCGCTCAAAAGTGTGTATGCGGATTTGACCTTCAAAGAAGTCATGATACGTCTCATGCAAGCGCAATCTATGTTGGCATTAGAAATTGGCAATTCTGCGAATCCGGTACTTTTGCACTTAAAGGAATTTATTCGTACACGGATTACTGAGAAAATTTCGATAGAATCTCTAGAGAGAGTAGCTAATATGAGTAAATCGAGTTTGACGCGTCTATTTAAGAAAGAACTTGGTGTAAGTCCAATGGAATACGTTATCAGTGAGCGAATCAGCAAAGCTAAAGAGTTGCTCAAAATGACTAAATCCGTCAAAGAATCCTGTTTTGGAGCAGGATTCAGTGATGTAAATTATTTTGTACGTATTTTTAAGAGTAAAGAAGGTATTACTCCTGGTGCTTTCTTGCTTTCTGTTTAGAATTAAAATTTCATTACGCGATCGAGTTCACGTTTTGTATCACGCTCTTTGATGGATTCACGTTTGTCGAAATCTTTTTTACCTTGTGCTAAAGCTATTTCTATTTTGGCGTATCCACGCTCATTTATAAAGATGCGTAAGGGGACAATAGTAAAACCTCGTTCTTCTCCTTTTTCTTTTAATTTCTTGAGTTCTTTTTTAGTTAAAAGCAATTTTCTATCGCGTTTTGCTTCGTGATTATAAAAGGAACCGAACGAATACTCGGCTATGTGCATGTTACGAATGTACAATCCATCTTCAAAAAATGAACAAAAACTATCGTTAATATTGGCCTTGCCTTCACGTATAGATTTGATTTCTGTCCCCAACAATTGCAACCCTGCTACGTATTTGTCAAGAAGATGATATTCGAACGATGCTCTTTTGTTTTTTATATTTATTTGGGATGATATAGCCATATTTTAATTCTTCCTATGCTGCAAATTTAATAAAATAAAGCATTGAATTTAATATTCTTAATACTTGTTAGTGTATTAACAATAACTTAACTTTATGATATTTATAAGTTTATAAAATTGCTAATAACCGACCAAAATTTTGTAAGTTTGCACGTTTTGGTTAGAGTTTAATGATTCGTAAAAAATGGACTAAGCAATGGAAGCTCTAGTATGTTAGATTAAAGTCATAGTTTTAATGTACCGTATCAACTTCATATTTAATCCGTATTTTTGACGATTATTTGATTTTAGTCAAAAAGTAAGAAAAATCGCATTTTAATAGAAATATCTATAGCATGAGCAAGGGAAAGTTAAGTGAAAGAACAAATAAGTTTCTTCAAGAACAACTAGAGCCTATAAAAGCAAACGACTTATACGCATATTTTAGACCCATACAATCCAAACAAGATACGGAGGTTATAATTGATGGCAAGCGTGTGTTAATGTTTGGTTCGAATTCGTATTTAGGTCTTACTACCGATCCACGCATTATTAAAGCTTCTCAAGATGCATTAGCAAAATACGGTACAGGTTGTGCAGGTTCTAGATTCTTAAATGGAACTTTGGATATTCACGTAGAATTGGAAGAAAAATTGGCTGATTATGTAGGGAAAGAAGCAGCGGTATTATTCAGTACAGGTTTCCAATCCAATTTAGGTCCTTTGTCATGTATCACAGGACGTAATGATTATATCCTTTTGGATGAACGCAATCACGCATCCATCATAGATGGAAGTAGATTGTCCTTCTCAAAAGTAATTAAGTATGCACACAATGATATGGAAGATTTACGTGCTAAAATTGCTCGTCTTCCAGAAGAAAGCTTCAAATTAATCGCTACAGACGGTGTATTCAGTATGGAAGGTGACATTGTTAATCTTCCAGAATTAATCAAGGTAGCTGAAGAATTTGATGCCGCAGTAATGTGTGACGATGCGCACAGTTTGGGTGTGATTGGTGAGCGTGGTGCAGGTACAGAAAGTCACTTTGGTTTGAAAAACAAAGTTGATTTGATCATGGGTACTTTCAGTAAGTCGTTAGCATCTTTAGGAGGTTTCGTAGCTGCTGATAAAGATACTATCGAATATTTGAAACATAGAGCACGTTCATTAATGTTTTCAGCTAGTATGACTCCTGCTTCTGTAGCTTCTACATTGAAAGCTTTGGAAATCATCCAATCAGAACCAGAGCATATCGAGAAATTGTGGGCTAATACGAACTACGCTAAAAAATTATTGTTAGACAGCGGATTTGATTTAGGACATACTGAAAGTCCGATCTTACCTATTTTTGTTCGTAATAATGATAAAACTTATTATGTTACAAAAACGCTTCAAGACAATGGTGTATTTGTCAATCCAGTAGTTGCTCCAGCTGTTCCAGCAGAAGAGTCATTGATTCGTTTCTCCTTAATGGCAACACATACTTTCGACCAAATCGACGAGGCTGTTGAAAAAATGGCTAAAGTATTTAAAACTGCTGAGGTGGAAACATTTGTAGGCTAAGTTTACACTAAAACATAAAAAGGACATGATTAATATCATACCTGTTACTACTAAAAAACAACGTGCGGAATTCATAGATTTTCCGCATGATTTGTATATGGGGGATCCGAATTATGTTCCTGAGCTTTTTGTAGCTCAAGACGATTTATTAAATCCCAACAAGCATCCATTTTACTTACATTCTTCGGCACAATTGTTCTTAGCGTATAAGGATAATAAAATAGTAGGAAGAATTGCGGCAATATGGAATCCTCACCACAATGAGTTTAATAAAGTTAACGAAGGGCAGTTTGGATTTTTTGATTGTATTAATGATCAAGAAGTAGCCAATAAACTTTTCGATACGGCAAAGGCTTGGGTGAAAGAGAAAGGTGGTGATAAGATAGTCGGTCCGATTAATTTGTCTACAAACGAAACCTGCGGATTATTAATTGAAGGGTTTGATCGCCCTCCTGTGGCGATGATGACTTACAATTATCCATATTATATGGATTTAATTGATAATTATGGTTTTACAAAGCAGGTAGACCTTCGCGCGTATGAAATCTTGACAGAAAATGCGAACACTCGTTCTGTTTTATTATTAGATAAGTTAGAAGAACGCTTAAAGCGCTCAGGAATAATTCTACGTTTGATTGATTTGAAAAATTTCAAAAGCGAAGCCGAAAAAATAAAAAAAGTATACAATAAGGCTTGGGACAAAAATTTAGGTTTTGTTCCGATGACTGATGAGGAATTTGCCTACATCGCAAAGGACCTCAAAATGATTGTAGATCAGAACTACTGTATTATTGCAGAAAAAGATAATGAGATTGTAGGTTTTGCTGTCGGAATTCCTAATATTAACGAGATACAGATTAAGATCAAACGTGGACGTTTATTGCCAACAGGTATTTTCAAATTGTTGTTTGGTCGTAAAAAAATCAAAACTTTGCGCGTCATGATGCTTGGAGTTTTGGAAGAGTACCGTAAATTGGGCATCGAAGCATGTTTGTATGGACGAATTATCAAAAATGCGAAGCAGCATGGTATCAAAGGGGCAGAATGTTCCTGGATGTTGGATCATAATTATATGATGAATCACGCTATAGAGCAGATAAACGGTAATTTATATAAACGTTACCGTATCTATGAAAAATTAATATGACAACGAAGGTTTTCATAACAGGTGCAAGTGGTTTTGTGGGATCGCACCTTGTTGAAGCAGCAAAAAATCGTGGATGGGAAGTGCATGCTGCAGTCCGGTCATCAAGTAAGATTGACGATATTAAAACTTATGTGGACAAATTTGTTCATCCAGATTTTGGCAATGTCGAGGAGCTTAAGCATCTTTTTCTTCAAGAGCAATACGACTATATCATACATGCTGCAGCATTAACAAAATCCAAATCGGAGGAAGAAATTTTGCGCGTCAATGTCGGAATGACACAGAATTTGATGCAAGTAGCTTTTGAAGAGGGCGTCCAATTGAAACGTTTTGTATATGTAAGCAGTTTGGCTGCTATTGGTCCTATCGCATATAATAGTACAGAAGATATTCAAGAAGATACAGATTATCGTCCCTTGACAGTATATGGTCGTAGTAAACGTACTTCTGAATTAAATATAAAGAAGAGATTTGCAGATAAACCCATTTCGATTTTCAGACCTACCGCTGTGTACGGTCCACGTGAAAAAGATTTGTTTATCTTATTTGACACACTAAATAAAGGGCTTGATCCTTACATCGGTTCCAATCCACAGAAACTTAGTTTCATCTATGTGAAAGATTTAGTAGATGTGCTTTTGAAAGGTTGTGAAGTTCCTCAGTTTGCATTAGAATTTTATAATATTTCAGATGGTCACGTATATTCGAAATATGCGATGGCTGATATTTTTCGCAAAACATTTAAGAAAAAGGCACTTCGTTTGCATATACCATACAGAGTGGTGGCATTTGTTGCGCGCGTATCCCAAATGTTATATAAAAACTCTTCTAAAACACCCGTGATTTATCCTGAACGTTTAGGAGAGCTTACGGCTGAAAATTGGAGTTGCGATATCAGTAAAGCCAAAACAAAATTGGGATTCAATCCCCAATTTGATCTTGAAAAAGGTTTGACAGCTACATTATTGTGGTATAAAGACAATAAGTGGCTATAAATATAAAGTAATGAGTGAAGGAAAAATTGACAAGAAGTTGTTTCAGGACAGAAAAAGAACGAATATTTTAAGTAACCCTGAGCAACAATTTATTACCTATCTACTACCTAAGATTCCTAATTGGATTTCTTCTGATGGACTGACGGCAATAGGATTTTTTGGTTCTTTAATGATCCTGATTAGTTTTTTGCTTGCAGAATATGTGGATCGTTCGTTATTATTATTAGGTATCGTTGGTTTTTTCGTGCAGTGGTTTGGTGACTCTTTGGATGGACGTATTGCTTTCTTTAGGAACAAATCACGTAAGTGGTATGGTTTTGCCTTAGACATTGTCATGGACTGGGTGAGTACCGTATTAATCGGTTTGGGATATGTGTTTTATGCCTCCGAAGATTTTAAATATTCTGGATTTGCTTTAGTAGCATTGTACGGTTGGGCAATGATTATTTCACAATTGCGTTACAAAATCACTGATAAATATACTATTGATGCGGGTCTTGTAGGACCTACAGAGATTCGTGTGATTATTGGTTTGGTCTTATTATTGGAAGTTTTAGTTCCTTTCTCAATTAATTACAGTGTAATTGTAATCTGTGTGATTTTGTTTTTTATCAATTTAGCGGATACGAAGAAATTGTTGGATTTGGGTGATGAACGCGATAAAGCGGAGAAACTTGCTAAACAGCATAAAGATTAAAGAATGGGCTTCAAACTAAAAGAATTTTTTAAAGCACAGCTTTCTGCCTTTTTGGGTGGAATGACTGACCTAGGAATTTATTCTTTTTGTTATAAGGTGTTGAATTTTTCAGCACCTTTTTCCAATGCAATAAGCGGGGCGTTAGGTGCAATTGTTAATTTTTTAATCAATCGCTATTGGTCATTTAACAATCCGAAGACGCCTATTGCCAATCAGCTTTGGAAATTCATCCTCGTTGTCATTGGAAGTATCACGTTAAAATCGCTTGGGATATATTTCTTTGTGGATAGATTGCAGTGGGATGGTATTTTATCAAAATTACTTGTTGAAGTAATAGTTTCCTTGGGTTTCAACTTTACCCTGCAGAAATTTTGGGTCTTTAAGAAGTAATTGGATCTTGAAAATATTTAAAGCCTTTCCATCATGGGAAGGCTTTTTTGTTGGGTGGAGCTGTGAAAATTCAGTAGGCTTTGCTATATTTAGCTAGTATCCAATTGCCCTATGAAACTAAATTATTTGCTGATTATCTTTTTTGTATACATTTCTATGCCATGCAGAGCCCAATCTAGTAATTTTGCATATCATGTATTAAAGAATATTTCATTTGGTCACCAGAATATAGCAGCAAATTGTTTTGTACAAGACAGTTTGGGTATGATATGGGTGGGCACAAATAATGGACTTTATAATTATGACGGTTATACTGCTAAGAGTGCACCCATACCAGACAAAAAATTCAAAACTTTCATTCATGCGCTTTTGACGCTAGACAATAAATATTTGGCTGTTGGTACGGGTGATGGTCTATTCATTTATGATTATATAAAGGATGTACATGAAGTGGTAGGTGATTTAGCACATGTTGACGTCAGGAGTTTGTTGTTAGATGAGGATAAGTTGTGGATTGGTACATTGAATGGTCTTTATGTTTATATTCTTGAGAAAATGTATAACTAACACGTATTAACCCAAGTATCAACCGCAGATATGCATAATTATTGATGATAGTGATTTGGCCCGCCTTCATTTAGTTTCTGAAGTGGCGAAATTTCCTTTATTAAATGTTGTGGGTAGTTTTGAGAGTTGCATACAAGCACAAGAAAAGTTAACACATAAAGATGTTCAGGTTGCAATTAATAAGTTTGGCGGAGGAGTTTATGCGTGTTCGGCAACGATAGAACTGATTAGTTATGAAAAGTTTATTATTCCGAAAGGTGTGACTTTGCAGACGGATACGATTAATCACAAAAATCTACTGGTTTGGGGTTATTTCAAACCAGAGATTATAAGTATGAGTGCTGTCTATCGCTCTACACAATATGAAGATGGTTATGAATTGTTTGGTACTACCAATGATATGGAATTTACTGATCAGCAGATTATTGCTCGTATCAAATATTACTATCATGTTGAAGGCGTAGATTATTTTGCGCGTACTTCTGAGACAAGCATCAAGGTATATGGATTGACGCAGACAGACAAAAAGCCTCAGCCTCCTTATTTGGTTATGTTGGATTCCACAGCAAGCAAAAGTGTTTCTAAACTTATTTGGCAAGATAATCAACATGACTCCCGAGGTTATTGGGTTTACAGAAATTCGGATGGCGAGTGGCAAAAAATATCTGATTTTATTTATGCTGTTGATTTGAAGGATGGATTAGGGGAATTTGTGGATACAGCTAATCATTTCAATAATCATTTAGTGCAATACGCTATCACTACCGAGAGTTTGAGTAATGTTGAAAGTGATTTTGTCTGATATTATAACAGTTCGTAAGGATGTAGGCCGACCAGTTGCTCCATTTTTAATGGAAGTAATGCAGGAGAAAATTGGCAACCTTATCTTTTGGAACTTGAGTGCAGAGAATGCGAATGTTGCTATAGGCTATAATGTATGTAGAAAAATAGGCGTTGGAAATTATGAAAAGTTGAATTCGGTGCTGTTACCAATTAATATGAACTCATATCGTGATAGTATCGAAGTGGGAAGCTTGCCTATAACTTATAAAATCACAGCTGAAAATATTCAAGGGATAGAGAGTGAATTCAGTAATGAATAGGTCGCTTTCGCAAATACCGTTAAAATTTTACCTCCTCAGAATTTAAAATCCTTTAAGATAGATGATGATAATGTTGTAGTCTTGACATGGCAGCCATCACAAAGTAAAATTGCGAAATATTTAGTTTATCGTTTTGTTCGTGGACAAGAGGCTGTTTTAGTCGCGAAACCAATGATACTGCAGAAAAAATTGTGGATAACAAACCGAATCGAGGGGTTACCAATTATTATTTCCTAGTCGTGGTAGATGAAATTGGGAATATCTCATATCCATCAAATGAAGTTTATGAAGCATTTGAATAGTTTTAAACAGATTCAAATAGTTTTGTAAAAATAAAATTCCAGTTGCACAATAAGTTGTGGTGTATTTCGTTTTTATTTTTCCTGAATACTTGTTTCGTATTATAAAACTTCCTTATCTTTGCACCACTCCGCAAGGGAGGAATGCTGGTAACAGCAGTGAAATACGAGGTTAGAAGCGGTTTCAACTGAGAAATCAGGGAAAACCATAAGCCATCCCTGACGGGAGGTAAACAAAAAAACTTCAAATAAAATTTGCGGTTTAAAATAAAGTTTCTACCTTTGCAGT
>NZ_JAAKGQ010000040.1:0-32966 GCF_011043515.1 Sphingobacterium sp. SGL-16
AGGATTGGCTTAGCCCCGCATTCTCCAAACACCAACCTTTAGCCTTCTTCGAATTGAACCTAGGCTCTCTTCTGCCAACCCTATAAACGAAAAAAGCCCTACCTTTCGTTAGAGCTTTCTTGTCGGGGTGGCAGGATTCGAACCTACGACCTCCACATCCCAAATGTGGCGCGATACCGGGCTACGCTACACCCCGAAAAGGTATCACCTTTGTTTGATTGTGATGCAAATATACGGCGATTTCTTTACTTGTCAAGACTTTTTTCACATTTGTCCATTAACCCACTGATTTATTGTAAAATAATTTTTCACGATCCCTAATCCAGGATTTTTCAAAAAATGCTTTTTAATAATATAGGAAAAATCAGATATAATTCCTACCTTTGCACTCACCTTCGAAGTGAGGTGACTTTTTAATAAAAGATTTTTAAAATTAAAATAAAAGCTGTAATATTGCATTCCGATTTTTACAGGATATAAATCGTTATATAATTACTCGAAATCATGGATTTAGTAAAATTTGTAGAAGAACAAGCGGTAGTAAGAAATGAGATTCCCGCTTTCAAAGCAGGAGATACCATCAGCGTGCATTATAAAATTCGCGAAGGAAACAAAGAGCGTGTTCAGGTGTACCAAGGTGTAGTTATCCAATTAAACAGCGAAGGTGCTAACGCTACTTTTACCGTTCGTAAAATCTCAAACGGTGTAGGTGTTGAACGTATTTTCCCTGTAAACTCTCCTAACATTGAAAAAATTGACGTAAACAGCGTAGGTAAAGTACGTCGTGCGAAATTATTCTATTTGCGCGGCCTTACTGGTAAAGCTGCTCGTATCAAATCTAAACGTATTGCAAAATAAGTTTAGACGTACTCGAGACGTTTCAAAACATAAAAAAGGATGTAACAATGTTACATCCTTTTTTATTTACCTTAATATCTCTGGCTTTGTACCCATTATTTCATCAATCTTCGCTAACACTTCCGGTGTCAACAAAGGTAATACCTCTAAAGCTTTCAGATTTTCATTTAATTGACTTTCTTTAGTAGCTCCTAGTATGGCAGTAGTTACATTTGGATTGCTGATACACCACGCAATAGACAATGTAGGTAAACTTACACCCAGTTCATCAGCCATCTTAGCCAATTCAATTACCTTAGCAATTTTGTCATCTAATACGGATCTTTCTTTTAGCCATTCATAACCTTCCAAAGACATTCTTGATCCTTCAGGAATACCGTTATTATATTTTCCAGTTAATAAACCCGAAGCTAAAGGACTCCAAATCGTAGTACCCATGCCGATATTTTGGAAAATGGACAAGAATTCAGCTTCCATTTTGCGACGGTTGAATAAATTATATTCTGGTTGCTCCACCGCTGGACCTTCTAAACCTAATTCTCTTGCGACCATATGTGCTTCCATTATTTCCGCAGCAGACCACTCGCTCGTACCCCAGTACAATATCTTTCCTTGCTGAATCAATGTATTCATCGTACGCACCACCTCTTCCATAGGTACATTTGGATCCGAACGATGGCAATAATATAAATCCAGATAATCTGTTTGAAGGCGAGTTAAAGCCTCATGACACGCTTCCATCAAATGTTTGCGACTTAAGCCATGTTGATTAGGCTTTTTATCTTCACCCTTCCATCCAAAAAAAGCTTTACTGGACAAGACATACGAAGTACGATCCCAGTCTTTTTGCTTTAAGATACGCCCCATCATTTCCTCAGATTTGCCTGCAGAATACACTTCAGCATTATCAAAGAAATTTACGCCAGCCTCGTACGCTATCGACATTAATCTATCATTATCCTGATCATCAGTTTGACGAGCAAATGTTACCCAAGACCCAAAAGACAATACGCTCAATTGCAGTCCCGATTTCCCCATTCTTCTATATTCCATAGTTATCTTATTATTTTATTTAAATGTAAAAAATCTATAGCATTTACTTTGTAAACGAATGAAAAAGTTAGGCACAACAAATTAAATATGTAAATTGTATGACCATGAATAAACTTTTTCCGATCATACTTTTCTTCATTATAGGGGGTGCGAATTTCGTAAATGCACAACATACTATCCAGCACGTACAGACTTTGCAGGGTGATCCCAAAGTGTATACGGCAAAGAAAATATCTCAAGAAATCGAAATTGATGGTAAGATGGAAGCGATTTGGAATAACGCGCCATGGTCTTCAGAATTTATGGATATTGAAGGTGTTCACAAAACTAAACCCAAATACCAAACTCAATTTAAAATGCTTTGGGATGAAGCTAACTTATACATCTATGCAAAATTGGAGGAGCCACATATTTGGGGCACTTTAAAACAGCACGATGCAATTATCTATCACGACAATGACTTTGAAATTTTTATCAAGCCAAAATTATCCTCACCCGTTTATTATGAAATTGAAATCAACGCACTCAATACCGTTATGGATTTGCTTATGCCCAAACCTTACCGTTTTGGTGGACAAGCCGTAATGCATTGGGACACCAAAAACATAAAATCAGCCGTCCACGTGTATGGTACGTTGAACAATCCGAATGATATAGATTCCTATTGGGCAGTAGAAATGGCTATACCTTTTACTTCACTAGGGAATTTTGGTGGTAACCCTACCCCAAAAGTAAATTCTTATTGGCGAATAAATTTTTCGAGAGTGCAATGGCAACATGATATTATAAATCAAAACTACATTCGAAAAAAAGAAAACGGAAAAATCATTGAAGAAGATAATTGGGTGTGGTCGCCAATTGGACTTATTAACATGCATTATCCTGAAAAATGGGGTTTCCTCAAATTTGCAGACGATGATTTGCAGAGTGCGTTACCAGTGTATTATAACATCGAAAAAACAGCTTGGAATATTCATTATTTACAACAACTATATAAAAATAAACATCAGTACTACACAGCTGATTTGAAACTTTTAGAAGGATTTTCTTCTTATGTAGAAAAAAATCTATCAAAGTACGATATACAAATCACCTTATCAGCAGACATGAAGTTCTATCATATACTTTTAAAAGAAAAGGGAAAAAACTATTATTTCACCATAGATAGCCACGGAAATTATACTACGAATTATGAATAACAGACGATCATTTCTGAAAGCAGCCGGAATGGGGCTGGCCACTTTACAGCTAAATCCTGCCCAACTATTAGCTCAAACTTCACCTTCCTTTACATTTGATTATTGGCTATGGATCAGGCCCAATATTAAAGAATCGGAAGCACAGATAAAAAAGAAACTCCAAAGCTATAAAGAAGCTGGCGTACGAGGACTATTCTTTGAAAATTACAGCAAGAAACATTTTCAGCTTACCAAAGAATTGGGAATGGAAGCACATCGGTGGATGTGGACAATGAATCGTGGGGAAAAAGAATTATTGGAAAATCATCCAGAATATTACGCTGTAAGCCGTTCAGGAAAATCCTGTGCGACTAATCCGCCTTATGTGGGATATTACAGATTTTTGTGTCCTTCGCATCCCGATGTTCCAAAATATCTGGAAGAAAAAGCACGAGAACAATTAGCCATGGATGATGTGGATGGATTGCATTTGGACTACATTCGTTATCCCGACGTGATTCTTCCGGTTAGTCTTTGGGAAAATTATAATTTGGACCAATCAACCGAATTAGCTGATTACGATTTTTGTTATAGCAAATACAGCAAAGAAGCTTTTCTAAAAGAAACAGGAATCGATATTGATAAAGTTCAACGTCCTGAGCAAAGCCTTTCTTGGCGAGCATTCCGATACGGACAAATTACTAAGGTAGTAAACCGTATTTGTGAAGTAGCAAAAGAATATCAAAAGCCCGTAACGGCAGCTGTCTTCCCTACTCCAGATTTGGCTCGACGCATCGTGCGACAAGATTGGCCAATGTGGAATCTTTCGGCTGTCTTTCCGATGATTTATCACGGATTTTACAAAGAACCCATTCATTGGATCGGCACTGCTGTAGAAGAAGGCGTAAATTCTTTAAAAGGAAAATATCCATTGTACGCTGGATTGTATTTACCTGATTTCAAGAATTTAAATGAATTAGAACAAGCTATTCGATTAGCGAAAACCAAAGGTGCAGCTGGCGTGTCGCTCTTTGGGGAATCCGAATTTGATGCGCCTACTATTCAATTATTGCAAAAACTTCGTTAGTCAATTTCTTGCCGCTGACCTGTCAAAGTCATGCAAGAAATTGTTAACAAATGATTATAATTTCCCTAATCCCGAAAAAAATATTACCTTTGTATCCCGTACATAAGGCTGATGTAATGGAGTAAAATCCCCACATCTAGAGTTGAAAATTCCATAATTGCTATGACTAAATATATCTTTGTTACGGGCGGCGTAACCTCGTCGTTAGGGAAAGGCATTATTGCTGCCTCTCTTGCCAAGCTTCTTCAGGCACGTGGCTTTAAAGTTACCATTCAAAAGTTTGACCCATACATCAATATCGATCCAGGAACCCTGAATCCATATGAGCATGGAGAGTGTTACGTGACGGAGGACGGTGCTGAAACTGACCTTGACTTAGGACACTACGAACGCTTCTTGAATGTTCCGACTTCACAAGCAAACAATGTAACAACAGGTCGTATCTACAAACACGTAATCGAAAAAGAACGTGAAGGTGCTTACTTGGGAAAAACGGTACAGGTGGTTCCACATATCACGGACGAAATCAAACGTCGCATGCAGCTTCTGGGCCAATCTGGCGAATACGACATCGTCATCACAGAATTAGGTGGTACGGTAGGTGATATTGAATCTTTACCTTTTGTAGAAGCGGTGCGCCAACTACGTTGGGAATTGGGTAACAATGATTCTTTAGTTATTCACTTGACATTAGTACCTTACTTGGCTGCCGCTGGTGAGCTAAAAACGAAACCAACTCAACACTCTGTGAAGACTTTATTAGAATACGGTGTACAACCTGACATTCTGGTTTGTCGTACAGAGCACAAATTGACACAAGATATCCGTAAAAAATTAGCTTTATTCTGTAATGTAAACATCAATGCCGTTATCGAATCAATCGATGCGTCGACTATTTATGATGTGCCTTTATTGATGTTGAAAGAGCAATTAGACAAGACGGTATTAACAAAATTGAAATTATCGACTAAAAATGAGCCTAATCTAGAAAACTGGAAAGCATTTTTAGGTCGTCTTAAAAATCCTACAAATGAAGTGAACATCGCTTTAGTAGGTAAATACGTAGAACTTCCGGATGCATACAAATCTATCACGGAAGGATTCATTCACGCTGGTGCTGCTAATGAAACTAAAGTAAAAGTGAAATACTTTGCAGCAGAAAGCATGACTGATGACAACGTAGCTGAAAAACTAAAAAATATTGATGGGGTATTGGTAGCGCCAGGATTCGGAGAAAGAGGTTTAGAAGGTAAGCTTACTACCATTAAATACGTTCGTGAAAACAAAATTCCTTTCTTCGGAATTTGTTTGGGTATGCAATGTTCGGTAATCGAATTTGGACGTAACGTATTAGGATTGAAAGATGCAAATTCATTCGAAATGAATGAAAACACACCTCACCCTGTGATCAACTTGATGGAAGAACAGAAAAACATCAAAAACATGGGCGGCACAATGCGTCTTGGTGCATATGACTGTGAAATCAAAAAAGGAACTAAAGCTTTTGCTATCTATGGCAAAGCGAAAATTTCAGAACGTCACCGTCACCGTTACGAATTTAACAATGAATATTTGGAACAATATGAAAAAGCGGGTATGATTGCTTCAGGTATCAATCCAGATACGGGCTTAGTAGAGATTGTGGAATTAAAAGATCACCCTTTCTTCGTAGCGGGTCAATTCCACCCAGAATTAAAGTCAACTGTTGCAAATCCTCACCCACTTTTTGTTAGTTTTGTAGCTGCTGCATTAGCAAACAAAAAAGCTTTAAAGAAATAATTTTTGACCAAAACAATTTAAATGGATAGAAATAACATTATTGGATTAGTTTTAATCTTCTTAATCTTCGGGGGATCATTCTACTTAATGAAACCTAGTGAAGCGGAAATAAAATTAGAACAAGCAAGACAAGATTCTATTGCTGCTGCAAAAAGCGGAGTGGTAGCAGTTAAAGATACAACAAACCAAATCGTTCAATTGGATTCTGCAGCTTTAGCAAAACCTTTTGGTGCGGCTAAAGTAGGCCAAGAAGAATTGGTTACTTTAGAGAATGACATTCTAAAAATTGACTTGACATCAAAAGGTGGTAAGGTTAAGAATGTATTATTAAAAGGTGAGAAAAACTTCGACGGTTCAGCATTGAACATCTTAGAAGGTGAAAACAATAAATTTGGTTTTGTTTTCAAAGCAGCTGGCGAAAATATTCACACGAATGACTTAGTATTCTCGGTTGTAAATAAAACAGCTACATCAGCTACACTTCGTTTAAATTACAAAGAAGACCAATACTTAGAGTATAACTACACATTGACTGATGGTCACAATTTAGCATTAAATGTAAATGCGGTAGGTATTCAAAATTTGGTAGATGTTCAGCAAAAAACAATCATCTTAGATTGGGAAGCTACACTTTTACAAAAAGAGCAAAACATCAAATCTGAAAGAGAAAAATCATCAGTTTTCTTCAAAGATGCTGAGGGTGATATCGACCACTTGTCCGAATCTAGCGATGACGAAGAGAAAATTGAAGACAGCAAATTGGAATGGATTGCATTCAAACAACACTTCTTCTCTTCTATCCTTTCTTCGAAACAACAGTTCGAAAACACGAATTTGGTAACTAAACTTGCGACGCAAGATGGTGTGGTGAAAACGTACAAAGCAACTGCTGAATTAGCTTTCAACGCGCAAGCAAATAATACGTACGAATTCAATTATTTCTTTGGACCTAACAAGTACAAAACTTTAAAAGCCGAAGATAAATCATACGAGAAAATCATCAATATGGGATGGGGTCCAATGGGCTGGATCAACAGATTCATCACTGTTCCATTGTTTGATTTCTTAGATGGATATGCATTGAGCTACGGTATCGTTATCTTAATCTTAACATTATTGTTAAAAGGTGCGATGTTCCCGTTGACACGTAAATCCTACTTGTCTATGGCTAAAATGCGTGTTTTGAAACCACAATTGGATGAAATCAAAGAAAAAGTTGGTGATGACAACCCTATGTTATTGCAACAAGAGCAAATGAAGTTGTATAAACAAGCTGGGGTTAACCCACTTGGCGGATGTTTGCCAATGTTGCTTCAAATGCCTTTCACATTAGCTTTCTTCTTCTTCTTCCCTAACTTATTCGAATTAAGAGGTGAAAGTTTCTTGTGGATGCAAGACTTGTCGACGTATGATGCGCCTATTACATTCTCAGGTTTCCTCGGTATCAACCACATTTCATTAATGTGTGTGTTGATGACTTTAGTGACTTTATTGACTACTTGGTACAATAACGCGACTTCAGGAGCAACTTCAGGAATGGGTAACCAAATGAAATACATCGGTTACATCATGCCATTGTTATTCTTCTTCATGTTGAACAACTTCCCTTCAGGATTAAACTATTACTATTTCTTAGGTGCGGTATTCACATTCTTAACACAATTTATTATCCGTCAATCAATCAATGACGAAAAGATCTTGGCTAAATTGGAAGAGAATAAAAAGAATCCTAAAGTGCAAAAGAAATCTTCTTTCCAATCTAAAATGGAAGAAATGATGAGACAGCAACAAGCTGCACAACACAATAAAAACAAATAATCTCTACGAGATTTTAAACATAAAAAATCCCGATTAGCAAATAACTAATCGGGATTTTTTATTTTATTTCTACTTCGTCATTCCGACGTCAGAAGCAATTAACTTTTTAAGATGACGTCATCTCGACATTAAGGAGAGATCTAAAGATATGATATTTCCTAATTGACACTTCAAATGAGATTTCTCACTACACTTCATTTCATTCGAAATGACGGACTAAAAAAAATCGTCAATCGAAATTCTAAATCTTAATTGAAATAATTCTTAATTCAAATCAAACTTATATCCTACACCTTTCACGGTTGAAACATAACTTTCTCCAATCTTCTCACGAAGTTTACGAATATGCACATCTATAGTACGGTTTGTCACTACTACAGAATCTTCCCAAATGGATTTAAGAATCTGTTCGCGCGTGTAAACCTTGTTAGGCTTAGATGCCAAAAGATAAAGCAATTCAAATTCCTTACGAGCTAAGATAATTTTATCTGTTCCACGGTAAACAATGAATTCATCACGATCAATCACCAAATCTGCAATGGCAACTTTATCAGAATATGTTTCCACGACTTCCTGACTCGTACGTCTCAAAATTGCATTGATACGCGACATCAAAGCTCGCGGCTTGATTGGCTTAGCGATATAATCATCTGCACCTACATGAAAACCTGCTATTTCAGAATATTCCTCACTTCTGGCAGTCAAAAACACCATAAATGTATGTTTGAACTCTGGCATAGCACGCATCAAACGACAGGCCTCTATCCCATCCATCACAGGCATCATGACATCCAAAATGATTAAATCTGGGTTTTCTTCTTTAGCCTTTTCAATGGCTAATCTTCCATTGGTAGCGGTAAAAACCTGATAGCCTTCTCGCGTTAAGTTGTAGGAAATGAGGTCTAAAATATCTGGCTCATCATCTACCACAAGTATTTTTTGCTTCGCACTCATAGCTTCTTTTTTTGCTAAAATATGTACTTCATGGTAAGATAAAGTTAATCAAATATTATGAAATTGTTAAGCCGTAAACCTAGCTTAACAATTTCATTAATATTTCATCTTATAGAGTAGACTTGAGCAAGTCTTCCAATTCTTTACTTCTAAGATTTTTGGCTATAATTTTTCCTTGTGGGTCTAATACCACCGAACTTGGGATAGCTTTGATTCGGTAGTTGATAATCAAATCCGAAGACCAAGCTTTTAAATCTGATACATTCGTCCAAGTCAGCTTATCTTCTTCAATTGCACGCATCCACGAGCCCGGATTATTGTCCAACGACACTCCCAAAATATCAAAACCTTTACCTTTGTACGTATTGTAAATACGCACCAGGTTCGGATTTTCCTTACGACATGGCATACACCACGAAGCCCAAAAATCCACCAACACATATTTACCACGGTAATCTGAAAGCTTCACCGTTTTGTTAGTAGGTGTATACGCTTCGAATTCTGGAGCAGGCTGACCAACAGCTAATTTCTTCAGTTTTTCAATTTCCTCACGGAATTGATTAACCATCGCGTTATCCTTGAACATCTCTTTAGTTTTATCAGAATAAGCAATTAGTTCTGCTTCCGCCAATTCAGGATCCAATGTACTTACGGCATAGAATCCCGCTAGGTCATTGTGTTTTTCAGCAAAAGAAACCGCTTCCTTCGTGTAGAAATTCATGGTTTTCTTATACTCACCCAAATATTCCGAACGTAAAGCATCAATTTCAGCTTCTGATTTATTAGCAATACGTTTGGTAAAATCCGATTGCAAAGAATCTTCCAAAAACTCCTTACGCGCTTTGATAGGCGCAAATTGTTTCAAAGCCGTAGACAATTCAGAACCTACTACCTGATAAGCTTCAGGTTGTTGTAGATCTGCTTGAAATTTCACCTTTTCTCCTGGAGTCAGGATAATAGGGTATTTATTTTTTCCAATTTGAACAGAAAGCAAACGCGATTGCGTTGCCGCACGCTCAAATTGGAATTTATTTTGGTCCGAAAGAAAGACGGAATCCAACTTACGGTCACCTTCATAAAAAGCTACTACTTTCACGTTTCCAGGATTCTGAATTTCTCCTGAAATGGAAATTGTGTCTTTGTTCGAACATCCTATCACACTCAATAATACTGCACCCGCCAAAAAAGATTGTAGCTTTTTCATGTTATTTTTTCTATTTTATTTTGTCAAAAAATCTTTTGCTCTTGCAATTGCTTTATCCAAACCGCTTGCGTCTTTACCACCTGCTGTCGCAAAGAATGGCTGACCACCACCTCCACCTTCGATATCTTTCGCTAAATCACGAATAATTGCACCTGCATTTAATCCTTTTTCTTTTACTAAGTCTTCTGATACCACCACAGTTAAGCTAGGTTTTCCATCAAATTCAGCACCTAATACAAGGAATAAATTATTCAACGCTCCTTTCAATGCGTACGCTAAAGTTTTCACCGCATCTGCATTTGGTAAGTCTACTTTAGAAGACAAGAAATTCACCCCATCAATTACTTCGAATTTAGATTCCAAATCCTTTTTCATGGCTAATGATTTTTCACGAACCGCATTCTCGATTTCTTTTTTCAACGCACCATTTTCTTCTACAATTTTAGAAACTGCAGAAACGAAATCTTTAGGATTGTTTAAGATTTCTTTCATGTTTTGCGCCAACTCGAAATGCTCACGAATAACCGCAGCAGCTTTTGTACCTGTGATGGCTTCAATACGACGAACCCCCGCAGCAACTGCCGATTCTGCTACGATTTTGAAGAAACCAATTTGTCCAGTAGCTTTCACATGCGTACCACCACAAAGCTCTTTGGAGAATTTATCATCAAAAGTAATTACACGAACGTAATCACCATATTTCTCACCGAATAATGCCGTTACTCCGGATTCTATCGCTTTTTGATAAGGAACTTGACGCTCTTCTTTCAAGGCAATATTCTCACGAATTTTCGCATTTACAATATCCTCTACGGCTTTGATTTCATCATACGTCATTTTTGAGAAATGCGAAATATCAAAACGCAAGACATCAGGATTTACCAATGAACCTTTTTGATTCACATGGTCACCCAATACTTGTTTCAATGCAGCATGCAACAAGTGCGTAGCCGAGTGGTTAGATTCTGTATCCAAACGTTTAGTTGCATCAACTTTTGCATCAAAGAAACCTTCCAAAGAAGATGGCAATTGATTCACAAAGTGAACAAAAAGACCATTTTCTTTTTTCGTATCTGTAACATAAACTTTCTCACCTGATTCAGAAACTAAAACACCAGTATCACCTACTTGACCACCGCCTTCTGCATAGAAAGGCGTAACCGACAATACTAATTGATATTGGTCTTTACCTTTAGCCGAAACTTTACGGTATTTGACGATTTCTGTTTTCGCAGTTAATGTATCGTAACCTACGAATTCTGTATCTTCATTATCACTTACAATTACCCAGTCGCCCGTATCAATTGCTGTAGCCGCTCTTGAACGCTCTTTCTGAGCTTGCAAAGCTTTATCAAAAGCTTCCATATCCACAGTCAAGCCTTTTTCACGAGCCAACAATTCTGTCAAGTCAATAGGGAAACCATACGTATCGAACAATTCAAAAGCAAAATCACCATCAATTACTTGATTGCCTTCTGCGTAATTTTCGAAACGTTGAATACCTGTAGTCAAGGTACGCAAGAAAGAAACTTCTTCTTCTAAAATAACTTTCTCTACGAAATCTTGTTGTTGATACAATTCATCAAAAACACCTTTGAATTGCTCTGCCAAAACAGGAACCAATTCGTGGAAGAAAGGATTTTTGAAATTCAAGAAAGTATAGGCATAACGTACAGCACGACGTAAAATACGACGAATTACGTAACCAGCTTTATTATTTGACGGCAACTGACCATCTGCAATTGCAAAACTTACTGCACGAATGTGGTCAGAAATAACGCGCATTGCGATATCTGTCTTCTCGTCAGCACCATATTTAATACCTGATTTCTCTGAAATATAACCAATCAAACCTTGGAAAACATCTGTATCGTAATTCGATGTTTTGCCTTGAATACAACGTACCAAACGCTCAAAGCCCATACCCGTATCCACATGTTTGTTTGGTAGGGGTTCAAGACTTCCGTTTTTCAAACGGTTGAATTGCATAAATACCAAGTTCCAAATCTCAATAACTTGAGGATGGTCTGCATTTACCAAATCTTGGCCTTTTACTTGTGCGCGTTCTTCTGGTGAACGCATATCAAAATGGATTTCTGAACAAGGTCCACAAGGTCCTTGGTCACCCATTTCCCAAAAATTATCCTTTTTATTACCTAATAAGATTCTGTCTTCTGCAATATGTTTCTTCCAGAAATCGTACGCTTCTGTATCACGTTCCAAATTTTCCGAAGCATCACCTTCAAAAATCGTTACGTACAAACGGTCTTTGTCCAACTTCAACACCTCCGTCAACAATTCCCAAGCCCATTCAATAGCTTCTTTTTTGAAGTAGTCACCAAATGACCAGTTACCCAACATTTCAAATAACGTATGGTGGTAAGTATCAATACCTACTTCCTCTAAGTCATTGTGTTTACCAGATACGCGCAAACAACGCTGTGTATCGGCTACTCTCGGATATTTGACCGCTGCCTCACCCAAAAACAATTCTTTGAACTGATTCATTCCGGCATTTGTAAACATTAAAGTAGGGTCATTTTTAACTACCACTGGAGCAGATGGTACAATATGATGTGATTTGCTTTGAAAAAAATCCAAAAACGCTGCGCGTATTTCTCTACTGGTCATGAAATTATACTTTTTTAAAGTCGCAAATTTACTCAAAATAGCTGGCTAATACAATCATATTACAGATTTGTTCTGGCTTTAATTTACTATGAAAAACGACCAAAATCATTTCAAAAGCTACCCTTCATCATCTTTTTATTGAATAATGTTTAGTAAATTTATCCTATTGCTTATCAGTGATAACTAATTTATATGAGAAAAAAGATACTAGTTCCGACCGATTTTTCGACAAATGCCTTATATGCAGCTCGCTACGCTTGTCAGATTGCTAAACAGAATGATTATGACATTCACCTTTTTCATTGCTACACTACTAGCACAGCTACCGACGCAGAAAACTCTACGCAGTTAAAAGCCGATGTATTGATGCAAGAATTGAAAGATCAGTTAGCAAAAGATTTTCCAACTATAGCCATTGAATCGGAATGTGTGTCTCGTTTCTTGACTGATGTACTACCTGAGTATGCAGTAGCGCCTACATTTGTTTTGATAGTAATGGGTACCACGGGCGTAGGCAAAGGAAAATCTGTTATTTGGGGCAGTAATACATCTTTTATTACGAGTAATTCAAAAATCCCGGTTATTGCTATTCCATCTGGTGCAGAAACTTTCTCGGCAAATCATACGGCTATCCTAACAAATTTTAAAGCCGAAGAAATCGAAACGCTAAATAATTACATCAATTATGTTTCTCCAATAAAAAATCTTGATATTATCCATATTTATAGAGATAACAAGAAAGAAAAGGATGTCAAACAACAACTTACAGACTGGACATTTAATATTAAACAATTAAGTGATATTGAAACCATAAATATAGTAGCACAACCCATCCAAAATGATAATGTACATTTAGATACCGTGCCAGAAGTAATCAATCATATTATTGACACTAATAATTATGAGATGATTTTGGTAACGAAAACCCGTAAATCTTTCTTCGAACGAATATTTTCAACATCCGTATCGCGCGAAATCACATTGCAATTACACAAACCAACTTTCTTTGACAATATTTAATAGCATACCAATGAGCAATAAAATATTAATACCAGTAGATTTTTCTATTCACTCGGATAAAGCGGTGGAATATGCTGTTCAGCTTGCCGAAAAGAATAATTTTCAAATAGACTTGTTGCACGTCTTTACGGACCACAGCAATATTTATATGAATGCGTTAAAAGATCCTAGTTTGGTAGATCCTCGCGTTCCTGAAGCCAAACAAAAAATGGCAAAATTGATGGAAAAGCAGAATCAAGACACGCCAGGAATTCAATTTCAGCCTTTATATGCAGACGGAAATTTATACGATGAGGTACGTAGATTAGCAGCGAAAGAGCAATATGACGCCATTATTATGGGTACAAAAGGTGCTTTTGGTTTGGATGCTTTACTGATTGGATCCAACATGTTTGATGTGTTTTTGAACACCAAAGTTCCAGTATTGGCGGTTCCATATAGCGAGAAAAAATTTAAAGTAAATAAAGTGGGATTGCTGTGTAATTTCAAATATGGTGAAATCGATGTGTTGAAGCAAGCGATTAAAGTTTATGGTACGAATTTCGAATTGGTATTAATACATGTGAACACAAGCAACGAATCTGTTCACAATATAGATAAAAGCTTCGAAGTCTTTATTGACAAGATTGTTGAAGAAACTGGAATTGAAGATATTTCTTATGTTATTAAATCTCAAACTTTCTTCGTACAGTATAAAGAAGATATTTCATCAGCCATCAACACCGTGATAGCAGACGAATTATTAGACGTACTCTTGGTGACAAAAAGTAAAAAGACCTTTTTACGCAAAATAATCGAAGAAAATATTGTTAAGAAAATGGCATATGATATCAAAATTCCTAAATTCTTCGCACGCAGAACGGAAGAATAAAACCTCTC
This sequence comes from Sphingobacterium sp. SGL-16, assembly GCF_011043515.1. Taxonomy (NCBI): domain Bacteria; kingdom Pseudomonadati; phylum Bacteroidota; class Sphingobacteriia; order Sphingobacteriales; family Sphingobacteriaceae; genus Sphingobacterium; species Sphingobacterium sp. SGL-16. The sequence goes on from NZ_JAAKGQ010000040.1 coordinate 14,462, forward strand.
TTTTGTAGAGAAATAATTACATAAATCTTTAAAAATCGCTTTTCTAATAAGCAATTTTTAAAGATTTATTTTTTGGCAACATAATTGTTTAATAGAGAGAAAAAAAAGAATTATATTATGATGAACAACTACAAAAAAGTTTCTCTCGCATTAGCAGCTGGATTATTTACTACAGTAACATTCGCGCAAGTTTCACATCCTACTATTGACGACACGACTCCATTTGCTCCTAGTACAGATTACAAAACTTGGTCTATTGGACTGAATGCAGGAGTTTTAAATCAATCCAATATTTTTGGTTTCAACAGAGCTGGATTTGATAAATTAAATCACAATTTAGGTTATAGTGCTTATATCAAAAAATACATTTCTCCATCTTTTGGCTTAAAAGCTCAATATTTGGGTGGTAAAGTTGGCGGTATCAATGAAGACGCAACAGCTACTATATCAGAATTCGAAGCTAAGACACCTTGGTCAGCTGCTTTGTCTGCTGAATGGACTCTAGCAAATACAAACTGGAGATTTGTAAACAGCATTATTAAGCCATATTTCTCTGTAGGTGTTGGAGCATTAAATTTTAAAACCACTACGACTGCTGCTGGAACTAATACTGCTGATGCTCAAACCAAATTATATGTACCAGTAGATGCAGGTTTGAAATTTGCAATTGCAAAAGGTGTGAATTTGGATTTAGGTTACCAATTAAACTGGGCTAACCAAGATTTTGATGGTATCCCGGGAGGTCAATACAAAAATGATTTATTCTCGTATGCACATGCCGGTCTTGAATTTGCTATTGGCGGATCAGGTAAACCATTCTTAGGAAATAGTAACCCTGCTGCAACGTTAGCCGCTGACGTAAATAAAAAATACGATGAAATTAAAGCTGAACGCGATGCTTTAATTGCTTCTAATAATGAATTGAAAGGCCAAATTGCGCAAATCAATGATGACTTGAAAGATGATGACGGCGATGGTGTTCCAAATAAATTCGACAAATGTCCAAATACACCTACAGGTGTACAAGTAGATGGTGCAGGTTGTCCTATTACCGTTAAAAACGAAACTAAAGTAATTGAGAAAATCGTTGTTACGGAAGAAGACAAAAAAGTGGTAGATGAAGCTATCAAAAACTTAGAGTTCGAAACAGGGAAATCTACTATTCGTTCGACTTCATATTCTTCATTAGATAGAGTTGCAGCAATCTTAATTGAGAAAAACTTTAGCTTAAAATTAGCAGGACACACAGACAATACAGGTTCTTTACAAACAAACTTACGTTTGTCAAAAGAGCGTGCAGAAGCTGTTAAAGCGTATTTAGTATCTAAAGGTGCTAATGCTTCACGTATAGAAGCAACAGGCTACGGTCCTAACCAGCCAATTGCATCTAATAGTACTGCAGAAGGACGTCAACAAAATCGCCGTGTAGAGTTTACTTTATTTTAAAAATAAAAGGTTTTAAAAAATGATTAAAAGGCTTTGGAATATTCCAAAGCCTTTTTTATGCAGGATAGTGTAGATTTCCAACTACAGCTATCGAATTTACACACGAGACAAAAATCCCACCAACATATTGTATATCAATACATTATTAAATAAAATTAATTAATTCTAATAATAAAATTATTTTCATAAATCATGAGAATATAAAAACTATATTTATATTTGCAATATAAAATTGTATTAAACAATATAATATTGTTATTTATTAACTATACTTAACTTCTCATTTATGAAAACGATTAGTTTTACCAAACTCACTACTTTACTTGTAGCCATCTTCACCACTTCTAACAGTATTGCGCAGGAAACAACTATTTTTGATAGCTCTGCTCCAAGCTCGACTTACAGAACTTGGTCAATGGGCCTCAATGTTGGTTTATTAAGCCAAGAAAATAAATTTGGTTTTAATGAAGGTAATTTAGAATTAGGCTATAGCGCATATCTTAAAAAACATTTATCTCCAAATTTTGGGTTTAAGTTACAATATTTAGGTGGTAAAATCCGTGAAGAATCAAATTCTACTACACAATTTGAAACTAAACTTCCATGGTCTTTTGCTTTTTCTGGAGAGTATGTTTCTAATTTATTCAATTCAAATGTAGTAAGACCATATTTGTCAGCGGGTATCGGGTATTTGAATTTAAATAGAAGCTCTAGCTCATCAGAAACGGATTTAAACAGAGTATTCATTCCAGTAGATTTAGGACTTAAATTCGTTGTAAGCAAAGGTGTTAATTTAGATTTAGGCTATCAACTTAACTGGACTAATGATTATTTTGACGGAAAAACTAATCATTCATTCCCATACGATTTATTCTCTTACCTACACGCTGGAGTTGAATTTGCATTAGGTTCGAAATCAAAAGCATTCATTCAAAATACAAAACGTAGCAACTCCAATGACTTATTAGCTCTTAAATATGATGAGCTAAAAGCTGGTCAAGATGCACTTCTTAAATCTCAACAAGCTATCAATGATCAATTGAGCAAATTAGCTAAAGATTTAAAAGATGACGACAATGATGGTGTAGCTAATATTTATGACAAATGTCCGAATACACCTGCCGGAACAAAAGTGGATGGAGCAGGATGTCCTCTTCCAGAACTTAAATTAACTGATGGTGAAAAGCAAGTTGTTATTGAAGCAGTAAGAAATCTAGAATTTGATTTCAATAAGGCAACTATCCGTTCTTCTTCATTTAGCTACTTAGATAAAGTTGCTGAATTAATGAAAGATAAAGGATATAATTTAAAGTTAGATGGTTATACGGATAATATTGGTTCAGATGCTGTAAATCAAAAATTATCTAAAGATCGTGCAGATGCTGTAAAAGCATATTTAGTTTCAAAAGGTGTAGAATCTCGCAAAATTGAAACTGCAGGTCATGGTTCTAAATTCCCTATTAGTTCTAATAGCACAGAAGAAGGCCGTCAACAAAATCGCCGCGTAGAATTTTCATTATATTAATTCTCAGGATTGTTAAAGGTTAACCGGGAGCTGGCGAGTTCCCGGTTATTTTTTTATACAAAGGCGCTGTAACCTGTGATACTGCGACCGACTATTAAGGAATTGATTTCCTTTGTTCCTTCGTAAGAGTATATAGCTTCCGCATCCGCTAAAAATCTTGCCACGTTATATTCCAACAAGATACCATTTCCCCCCATAACTTCTCTCGCACGTGAAACAATATCTCTTGTACGCAACGTACAGAATACTTTCGCTAGTGAAGCATGCTCATCCTTCAGTTTTCCCTCATCTTGTAATTCGGATAATCTATAGGTTAATGTTTGCATCGCCGTCAAATTGGAGAGCATTTCTACCAAATGATTTTGAATCAATTGGAATGATGCAATAGGTTTACCAAACTGCTCACGCTTCAATGTATATTCCAAAGCGTTCTCGTAAGCTCCACGCGCACAGCCTACCGCCATCCACGCTACTCCTGCCCTAGTCATTTGTAATACTTTTGCAGTATCTCTAAAACTATTGGCATTAGGCAAACGATCGGATTCTGGAACTAAACAATCCGTCAGTGTGATTAACCCATTTTGAACAATTCGCAAAGCCATCTTACCTTTTATCTTCTCTACCGAAAAACCTGGATTTTCTTTCCGAACTATAAATCCTTTTACCTGATTGTCTTCAATATCTCTAGCCCATATAATAGTAATATCCGAAAAAGTGGAATTACCAATCCATTTCTTTTGACCATTTAGAACCCAACCGTCGGCAGTCTTACGACATGTAGTAGTCAAACCTCCAGCCGTAGCCGATCCTACTTCAGGCTCTGTCAAACCGAATGCCCCTATCTTTTTCAGTTGCTGCATTTGTGGTAACCACTCCTGCTTTTGTTCTTCCGAACCACACATATATATAGAACCCATCGCTAAACCACTTTGCACACCTAAAAAAGTAGCAATTGAAGGATCAATACGTCCAAATTCGGCCGCAATAATTCCATCCATTAAGGAAGTTCCTCCAGCGCAGCCATAGCCTTCATATACATATCCGCAAACATTAAGCTCTGCTAATTTTGGAATAATCTCAAAAGGGAATTCATCATGTAACCAATAATTATTGACAAGAGGTTTTATTTCAGCTTCCAAAAATGCTCTAACTTTTAATTGCAAAGCGCGATCTTCGTGAGACAATTTTTCTTCAACTGAATAAAAATCTGCATCAATTGGAGGAGGATCCTTTTTTTTCTTTTGCGATGTCAACATTTTCATAGCCATTTGCAATTGGTGCTCATCCATTTTAGAAACAGAATTTATGACCGCAGCCAAATCCACTTTCTGGGATAATTTGTCCAGTTGCGCTAAATCCACAGATTTAAACAACTTTATCAACTTTTGAACTTTTTCAAACATAATCTCTCCTTTAGCTATAATTCTTTTTTGTATTAAAATAACTTTTTATTGTTGCATTTCAAGAAAACTGTACTATATTTGCATCCGAAATAAGACAATTAACAATTTTTCCACCTGATAATCAAGGTGTTAAAAGAAAAATAAAAAAAGTTTTATTTTTTGGGTTACCTTTTAGAGTTTCCCGTATTAATAGGTATAGTAAACAAATTTGTTTCAATTAAAATAGAAAATTTAAAAAGATGAAAAATTTATTCGCATTCGGATTTTTAGCATTAGCTTTAACTGTAGCTTCATGTAACAACACTACTAAAACTGAAGAAACTGCTGATTCTTTAACTAACGCTATCGATTCTACAGCTTCAGCTTTAACTGATTCTATCAACGCTACAGCTGATTCAGCTACTGCAGTTGTTGATTCTATCGCTGATTCAGTAGCTAACGCTCAATAATTCCGATAAGAGTTAAGATACTCCAAAAAGCTCGTGTTCTAAATGACACGGGCTTTTTTGTTTATAATAATCTGCCAATAAGTACTTTATTTTCGTATTTTTGGAGCTAACTTAATTAGTCCTTCAGACTTATATTATTTTAACTTATGACATTATCATCGCTTACAGCCGTAACTCCCGTAGACGGAAGATATTACAATGCTACGAAAGAATTATCTGACTATTTTTCAGAGTTTGCCCTTATCAAATACCGTGTATTAGTTGAGGTGGAATATTTCATCGCGCTTGCTGAATCCGGAATTCCTCAATTAGCACATTTTGATGGTTCTTTGAACGATAAATTGAGAAGCATTTATCAAAATTTCAGTATTGAAGATGCTCAATGGATCAAAGACACGGAAAAAGTCACTAACCACGATGTAAAAGCTGTAGAATATTTTCTTAAAAACGAATTTGAAAAACTCGGATTACACGACTCTTTAGAATTCATTCACTTTGGATTGACTTCTCAAGACATCAACAATACAGCTATTCCATATTCGTGGAAAGAAGCAATCAACAAGGTTTACCTTCCTACAGTGAGTGAACTGTTGAATGAGCTAAAAGGTTTAGCAGAAGAATGGAAAGATATCTCGATGTTGGCTCGTACACATGGACAACCAGCATCTCCTACTCGTCTTGGTAAAGAAATCAAAGTTTTCATCGAGCGTATCGAAAAACAAGTAAACGCATTGACCGCTGTTCCTTATTCGGCAAAATTCGGTGGTGCAACAGGTAACTTCAATGCGCATAATGTTGCTTATCCTGCAGTGGATTGGGTTGCTTTCGGTAATAAATTCGTGAATGAGCAATTAGGTCTGGACCGTTCGCAAACGACAACACAAATCGAGCACTACGATAATTTTGCAGCAAGCTGTGATGCATTAAAACGTATCAATAATATTGTCATCGACCTTTGTCGTGATATTTGGACGTACATCTCTATGGATTACTTCAAACAAAAAATCACTGCTGGACAAATCGGTTCATCGGCAATGCCACACAAGGTAAATCCTATTGATTTCGAAAATGCAGAAGGTAACCTGGGTATTGCAAATGCTGTCTTAGAACATTTAGCGGCTAAATTGCCAATCTCAAGATTACAACGTGATTTAACAGATTCAACAGTATTGCGTAATATCGGTGTTCCTTTAGCACACACTCTAATCGCTTTCAAATCAACTTTACGTGGATTGCGTAAGTTAATTTTGAATGCTGAGGCTTTCCAAAAAGATTTGGAAAACAACTGGGCAGTAGTTGCTGAAGCTATTCAAACGATCTTACGCCGCGAAGGTTATCCAAAACCATATGAAGCATTGAAAGACTTGACTCGTACTAATTCACACGTAACCCAAGAAACTATTGCGACCTTCGTAGAAGGTTTGAATGTTAGCGAGGAAGTAAAAGCAGAAATCAAAAATGTAACACCTTGGAATTATACAGGGGTGTCTTTATAAGCTTTTACGATTTAATGACGTTTCGAAATATTCTAAGCCCTATATTTGTATAACTTTTTAAGAAATGGCAACAATTAACGTATATACAGAGTCTACTCCTAACCCATCAACAATGAAGTTTTTGGTTAACAAACTTCTTATTAATGGTAGCGTAGATTATCCAGATAGAGAAAAAGCACAAGAATCTCCTTTTGCACGTGAATTATTCAAATTCAACTTTGTAAATGGTGTTTTCTTTGCTTCCAATTTTGTGACTATTACTAAAACTGAAGATGCAGATTGGAGTGATATCGAAGCATTATTGAAAGAATTCGTAAAGGGTGCTGTAGAATCAGAATTAAAAATCCAAGAGATTGCAAAAGATGAAGAAATTACTTTTGACGGTACGGATGTAGAAATAAAAATTCAGCAAGTATTACATGATTATGTAAGACCAGCTGTAGAACAAGATGGTGGTGCTATTGCGTATAAATCTTTTGAGAATGGAACAGTGACGGTGGAATTGAGGGGTTCGTGTAGTGGATGTCCTTCATCGACTATTACGTTGAAGGCTGGGATAGAAGGTTTATTAAAACGCATGGTTCCGGAAGTGGAAGAAGTGGTGGCAGAAGCCATGTAATAAAAAGCAATTTCACCTCATAAAAAGGCTTAGTAAGTTTTTACTAGGCCTTTTTTTGTATTTTATGCCTTCGTTTAATAACTTTAATAAATTAAGATTCTTCCCATGAAATTTTCAATAAGCCTAATTCTCACTATTCTATTATTTGTACGCTGTACAACCAATATTGAAGCGGATCTAATTGTTTATAATGCACGAGTCTATACTGTGGATTCTGCTTTTACCATACAAGAAGCTTTTGCTGTAAAAAATGGAATCTTCATTGACATTGGAACCAGCAAACATATTCTTGACCGCTACAAAGCCAAAGAAATAATTGATGCAAAACAGCAACCCATTTATCCTGGTTTTTACGATGGTCATGGACATTCCTTTATGTTAGCTGACTATTTCCAGCAAGTTGATTTAGTAGGCTGCAAGTCTATACAGGAAGTGATTAACAAAATCCAAGAATTTTACAAAACACATAAAGAAAACAAATGGATTATAGGTGCTGGATGGGATCAATCACTTTGGCCAGACAAACAATACCCGACTCGCGACACCTTAGATAAGTACTTCCCTGATATTCCAATCTTCTTACATCGTATAGATTATCATGCTGCTGTAGTCAATTCTGAAGCACTAAGAGTAGCGCAAATTGATTCTACAATAACAGTAGAAGGAGGAAAAATTGTGGTTGATAGTACGAATCGCATGACGGGCGTATTAATTGATAATGCCATGGCATTGGTATCGAAATATATACCCGCAGGCAATGAGGTTAATATCTTAATAAAATTAAAGCAAGCACAAGATTCATTATTTGCTGTAGGTCTTACGAGTATAGTGGACGCTGGCTTAGATATTGAACAACTGGAATTATTGAAAAAATTCTATGAACAGGATTCTCTAAAAATTCGGAATTATGCTATGATCTTTGCCGAGCCGCACAATATCACAAAATATATAAATGAAGGAATTTATGAATCCGAAAAGCTCACTATAAAAGCCATCAAAATGATGGCTGATGGCGCTTTAGGGTCACGTGGGGCTTGTATGCTCGAAAACTACAGTGATGATAGCACAAAGGGATTTCTACTCCATTCCAGAGAAGAATTTGAAACCTCTTTAGCTGCACTTGCCAATTCCTCTTTTCAAGTCGCTATACATGCCATAGGAGATTCTGCTAATAGAATGTTATTAGACTTATATGGAGCTTTAAATTTACAAAACAGAAGATGGAGGATTGAACACGCTCAAGTTGTACATCCTTCAGATTTCATCAAGTTCAAAAATTATCAAGTTATGCCCTCCATTCAGCCTACGCACGCCACCTCCGATATGAAATGGCTGGAAGAAAGAATTGGAGCCGAACGAGCAAAAGGAGCATATGCGTATAAAGAATTGTTAAGAAATTACGGAAAAGTAGTTATTGGAACAGATTTTCCTATCGAACATTTTAATCCTCTATATAGTTTCCATGCTGCTGTAGCCAGACAGGATGCAGCCAATTTACCTAAAGAAGGCTTCCAGATGGATAATGCATTGTCTAGAGAAGAGGCTTTAAGAGGTATGACCATTTGGGCAGCTTATGGTTGTTTTCAAGAAAAGAAGCGTGGATCTATTGAAAAAGGTAAAGATGCAGACTTCGTGATATTAGCTGAAGATATAATGACCGCTTCTACTGATAAATTGAGAAATATAAAAACAAATCGAACAGTTGTTGCTGGCGAATCGGTTTATATTAGACAATAAAAAGGAGCTTTAAAGCTCCTTTCTACTTATTGCATATCGAATAAATGTTTTTCGGCATGGTAAGAAGAACGAACCAAAGGTCCTGACTCTACATATTTAAAGCCCATCTCCAAACCAATTTGCTTGTATTTATCAAACTGCGCTGGAGTAATCCAATCTATGACTGGATGATGTGCTTTTGTAGGTTGTAAATACTGACCTAAAGTCAATATATGCACACCTGCATTATATAAATCTTGCATAGCTTCAATTACATCTTCTTCTATCTCGCCTAAACCTAACATAATACCAGATTTGGTACGCAAGCCTGCTTCAGAGATACGGCGAAGACATTCTAATGAACGATCATATTTAGCTTGTATACGAACTTCACGAGTTAATCGACGTACAGTCTCTAAATTGTGCGAAACAACTTCAGGGCGCACCGCTAGAACGCGTTCTAAGTTATTCCATTGACCTTTGAAGTCTGGTATTAAAGTTTCTAAAGTTGTCTCTGGACTTTCACGACGAATCGCGTTGATTGTTTCAGCCCAGATTGTTGACCCACCATCTTTCAAATCGTCACGATCGACCGATGTAATGACGCAATGTTTAACCTGCATTAACTTGACTGAATTTGCTACACGGTTTGGTTCATCTAAATCCACTGCTAAAGGTCTTCCGGTTGCCACAGCACAAAAAGAACACGAACGCGTACAGATATTACCCAAAATCATAAATGTAGCAGTACCAGCTCCCCAACATTCTCCCATGTTAGGACAATTACCACTCTCACAAATTGTATGTAGTTTATGTTCGTCTACCAAATTACGAACATGACGATATTCTTTTCCTACAGGAAGCTTTACGCGTAACCAATCTGGTTTACGCTGTGTCTGATGGACAGGTATAACGGGTAGTTCAATCATACTACAAATGTAAACAAACTTTGGAAAATCTATAAGTGAATATTTATTGTGAAATCATATCTATGTAATAAAATAAAATCATTGACAGAGATGGATAAACAACAATAAAAAAGGTCTCCCCTAAAGGAAGACCTCATCATAAAACATATTACCTTTATTCTTAGAATTCGAAACCGATACCAAATGATAAAACTCTATTTTTAACATCACTTGATGGGAATTTATCTCCAGCGATGTTAGTAAGACCTAATCCATAGTTCGCATTGATTAAGAAACCGCCAGCTAATTTGACACCAGCTGTAATGTTAGCACCAAAATCAACTCCTTTTAATGTTTCATCTTTACCAAATTTAAATTCATTTAATGTCGTTGATGCAAAATCTCCATCACCTGAAATTCTATCGAATTTATTTTTACCACTAATACCGAATCCTACATACGGACCAGCACCTAATTGCAATTCAGCACCTCCTACTGGAAGTTTACCTACAAAGTTTACAGGAACTTCAATCCACATCGTATTTTGATTAACTTCGTAAGTAGTTCCAGCTACTTTGTAATCTACTAAAGTAGCACCTTTTCCTTGCAATGAAATACCTGGTTGAATAGCAAAATTAGGACTTACATTAGCATTCAAATAACCCGTAATATAAAAGTTAGTTGCTGATTTTGTATCTGATAAATTATCAGAACTACCGTAGCTATACGATGGAAGTGTAACACCTGCTTTTAAACCATAGCCAGTTTGAGCTTGAGCTCCTGCTGCCATTAATAACACTGCTCCTAATGATAGTAAAATTTTTTTCATACCTTAATATTTAAATTAATCTAAATGTTAGTGTTACCTCTATAAATCCCAATGAAGTAACCTCTCGTTGTAGAAATACAAATTAGATGCCAAAAACCAGAGCTCGAAAAAATATCTTTTATTTGAATTTATTTTTGGCATTTTCAAAATTAAGAGTTACTTTTGCACACCCAGTAAGGGAAAAGGGTCGGATGGCCGAGTGGCTAGGCAGAGGTCTGCAAAACCTTGTACAGCGGTTCGAATCCGCTTCCGACCTCGTTTAAAACGTAAAATAAAAATATTAAATACAATGGGAGTTACACGTTTAAAAAGAAAAGATAGAAGAAACAAAACTGTTTCACGTGTTGAAGTTCAGTTTTTGAAATTAGGTCGTAACATTGAACTAGGTTCTCGTTCACGAATGCCTAAAAAAAGTCAAATCGTTAAAAACGATGAAATCTTAAACAAATTAGCTGCTGACGCTAAATAGTTTTATTTCATTTCTATGATATAAAAAAGGTTTACATTCATTTGTAAACCTTTTTTATTACCCAAATATATGAGACTAACATAAAAAATAAAAATCCCATAATGATTTTATTATGGGATTTTTATTTAAAATAGATAAACCTTTAGTCTTGGATTGCAGCAATACCTGGTAATACCTTACCTTCCATATATTCTAATAATGCACCACCACCAGTACTTACATAACTTACATGCTCCGTCATATTGAATTTTGCTACTGCTGCAGCAGAATCACCGCCTCCGATTAAAGAGAAAGCTCCTTGCTCTGTAGCTAATACTACCGCATCTGCTACGGCTTTAGTTCCTTTAGCAAAAGTATCAAATTCAAACACACCCATTGGACCATTCCATAATAGAGTCTTAGATGCCGAAATTACCTCTGCAAAGTGTTTAGCAGATTCAGCGCCAATATCTAATCCTTCCAAACCAGCTGGAATTTGATCATTAGGACCATCGTATACATTAGCATCATTGGAGAAAGCATCAGCAATTTGCGCATCAGTAGGTAATACTAGGTTAACACCTTTTTCTTCTGCTTTTTTCACTAATTCATTAGCCAAATCTAATTTATCTATTTCACACAATGAATTACCTATTTCACCCCCACGTGCTTTTACAAAAGTGTAAGCCATACCACCACCGATGATAAGATTATCAACTTTATCTAATAAAGCTTCGATCAATTGAATTTTATCTGAAACTTTTGCTCCACCCATAATTGCCGTAAACGGACGTTCTGGATTATTTAATACTTTCTCAGCATTTTTCAATTCCGCTTCGATCAAGTAACCAAAATATTTAGCTTCTGGGAAGAATTGTGCAACAATGGCTGTAGAAGCATGCGCACGGTGAGCTGTACCAAATGCATCGTTAACATACACATCGCCTAATTTTGATAATTTCTTAGCGAAGTCTTTATCTCCTTTTTCTTCTTCTTTGTAGAAGCGCAAGTTTTCTAACAATAAAACTTCACCTGCATTTAGGTTTGCAGCTTTATCAATAGCTTCTTGTCCAATACAATCATTAGCGAATTGTACATCGACACCTAAAACTTTGGATAAATGAGCTACAATATGACGTAATGAATACTTATCTGTAGGACCATCTTTTGGTCTACCTAAGTGAGACATCAAAATCACAGAACCACCATCTTTTAATATTTTTTGAATTGTAGGTGTTGCTCCTTGAATGCGGTTATCGTCAGTAATGTTAAAATTTTCATCCAATGGAACATTAAAGTCCACACGAATTAAAGCTTTTTTACCCGAAAAATTAAAGTTGTCAATTGTTTTCATATTCTTTTCCTGTATTCGAAGGTGTTTTAAAAATTATTGTTATATAATAATTTCTCCTTAAAATATATTTTTTAGTTAAGTTGATTAAAGGTGTAAATATATAAAAAGCAAAGAAATATTTACATTTCTTTGCTTTTTAGTAGTTAATAAATTTCTACAGCGTAAGGTAAGCGCGCTTGGATACCCGTTTGATTCATTACTTTTTTCAATTCCATCAAGTATTTTTGATATTCACCAAGTTCCTCGGCAAACATCCAAGTTTTTATTTTGTCTTTAGACGTAGAGAAAATGGAAGCAAAAGGATCTTGTTTAGCAGGATATTCCTTTGTGTAATAAGAACTTAATTTTCCTTTTGAAGCTGCCGCATTAATAGCGGTATTCAAATCCCCTATTCTATCCACTAATCCAATTTTTAAAGCTTGATCCCCTGTCCAAACACGTCCTTGACCAATACTATCCACTTGCGCTATGGTCATTTTTCGGCCTTTCGCCACGCGATCCATGAAGGTTTGGTATGTATTATTTACTTCACCTTGAATAATGGCTTTTTCTTCCTCTGTCAAAGGTTTATCAGGTGTAGACATCAAGCTAGCAAATTTTCCTGTTTTGACATCTTCAAATTTAACACCTAGTTTGTTATTCATTAATCCTTTGAAATTCGGAATAACACCAAAAACGCCTATAGATCCAGTTAAAGTTGCTTTTTCCGCAAAAATTGAATCCGCTGCTGCCGCAATATAATAACCACCAGAAGCGGCATAATCACCCATCGAAACAATAATTGGTTTTACTTTTTTGGTTAATTCCACCTCTCTCCAAATAATATCCGAAGCTAATGCTGAACCACCACCAGAGTTAACACGTAAAACAACCGCTTTTACTTTGTCATCCTGACGTAGCTTACGTAATTCGCGTGAAATCTTATCACCACCAATCTGGCCAGACTCACCTTCTCCATCTACAATATCACCATACGCATACAATACCGCTATTTCATCAGAGCCTTTAATCTCTTCCTTGCTTCCTGCATATTTAGTCACGGGTACAATAGAAATATCGTCTTTATCTGCTAGACTCAAACGCTTTTTGATTTCAGCGATCAACTCGTCTTTATAAAGCTTGCCATCGATAAATTTATATTTCAGCGCATCATCTGCATTACGTACCGCGTAAGTATCGGCATATTGGCGCAATGATTCTTTGCTAATTTTGCGACCCGCTGACAAATCATCCAAAAAGGCATCATAAATGCTATTAAGATAAGACGTAACTTGTAATCTATTGGCTTCGCTCATTGAATTTAAAATCAATGGCTCTACAGCAGACTTAAATGTTCCAACTTTTACGACCTGCATTTCTACACCTAATTTGTCAAATGCATCCTTCATGAACATGGTACTAGAACTTAAACCGCGAAAATCTAAAGAACCTTGCGGATTTAAGTAAACTTTATCAGCTACAGAAGAAAGATAGTATGCTTTTTGAGAATAACCATCACTATAAGCTACAATAAACTTTTTCGAAGTTTTGAAATCCACTAATGCATCACGAATGGCTTTTAATGTAGCAAAGCCAGAACCTACTGTAGTTGGATTCAAAAATATACCTTTGATATTATCATCTGTTTTAGCTGCTTTAATGCGAGCCAAAATATCATTTAAACCTACTTCTTTCGCTCCTACACCAAATGGCAGATCCAAATCATTCAAAGGATTAGATTCAGATTTCTCTGTGATAGCGTAATCCATAGAAAGATACAACAACGAATTAGCTGGTGCAGGTACATTCGTCTCCGAAGAAGAACTAGAAACTAATACGGCAATAAAAAAGATAAAAGCAAAAAACAATATTACACCAGTAATCAATACTCCTGTAATAGTTGCAAGAACTTGTTTTAAAAAATTCATACGTTATAATATATTTAAGTAATAAATTTACTGCAATTAAACGGAAAACAAAGAAAATATATTTAAAGGGCTTTAATGAATTTAATTTATATCCTACTTGGTGCTAATCTTGGAAATCCTAGCGAACAATTGTACAGTGCTAAAACCTTACTTTCCCAAAAACTAGGCAATCTTGTCATAGAATCTTCTTTATACGAATCCCAAGCATGGGGTGTAGAAGACCAACCAACTTTTCTCAATCAAGTACTACTGTTCGAAACATCACATGATGCCCAGGAAAGTTTATTGATTTGTCAGGAAATTGAAAACGAATTAGGTCGTGTCCGAAAAGAGAAATGGGGTGCTCGGATAATCGATATAGATATATTGTATTTTAACTCGGAGATTATCGAAACTCCACAACTAACAATCCCTCATCCTTACATCCAAGATCGAAAATTCACCTTACATCCACTTTGTGAGATAGCTGACAGCTACAAACATCCAAAATTAGGTCTGACCAATGAAGAATTATTATTAAATTGCATAGATAACCTAGTAGTCACAAAAATCTAAAACACAATGATCTTTCAAATTATTAATCTGGACATTATTAATGAATCCATGATGGGGAATGCTGATTTGATTAAAGAGCTAGTAGATTTATATATCTCTCAATCTCCGGGCGATTTCAAAGCTTTAGAAGATGCATTGTCTACTGGGGATACAGTTCTTATCAGAAAAACTGCTCATCACATCAAACCTACTATGCAGTATATTGGCGCAAAAGACTTACTTCAAGATTTTCAGGTTTTAGAAAATATGGCTAAAGAGGGCGTTCCTATTGAGGAAATGAATGCGCAGTTTCAAAAAATAAAGCCCAAGTTCTCACTTATGCTGGAAGAACTTCAGCAACTTTCAATTAGTTAGATTAAGGTCTTTTTCGTATTAACAATTCTTTTTTTCACGTATTCTATCCTTTACGAATTGAAAACTACAAGCTTAAAGTAATACTAAAATTCAGCAAATCTTATGCGATATTTTTAATAAGTTTGTATTGGAATAGAATACATTTACATGGCATATAAGGGCAATTCATTTAAAAATAATACGCAAAATAAAAGTTCGAAAGAAACTAAGTATGCTGCTAAAACATCGAGTCCTAAAAAGGAACCGTTATTAAAGCCGTTTAATACAATAGATTTCAGCGAAGGACAACGCAAAGCACTTAAAATAGGAGGATTATTTTTAATTCTATGCGCCTTTTTACTAGCCGTAGCTTTCACTTCTTATTTGTTTACATGGAAGGAAGATCAAAGTTACATCAGTGCTACAAATGGTTCCTGGAGTACACTTTTCGGTACTAGTGAAGAGTTGGCCGATGAAGGTGTGGAAATCCCTGTTGTTGAAAACAAATTAGGTAAACTAGGTGCTTTACTTGCAAACCAATTCATTTTTGAATGGTTTGGAGTGGCTTCTTTCTTATTTGTGCTCCTATCCTTTGTTTTGGGTTACAAATTATTATATCAAAAATCCTTACTTCCTATTTGGAAAACACTTCTATATTCCATTATTGGTATTATCTTTTTGTCCATAACACTTGGTTTTATTCAGGATTATATTGCCGATACACCTCATATATTAGAAGGCAAATTTGGCTACTGGACCAATCAACTCTTGAATGCGCAAATTGGAAAATTTGGTGTCGGAGGAATCATAATTTTTGCTTATCTGACTGCTTTAGTATTAATCTACAATCTAGATTTAAAATTAGCCTTAACTTCTATGGCTTCATCTTCGGATTCTGATGCTGCGGATTATGATTTGGTTAATGACAAACCTGTACAAAAATCAAACACTGCACTAGCAACGGACAAAGAAGAGGAAGAAGTTATTTCGGAAGAAGAGGAAAACATTGATGGTGCCATTATTGAAGTTTCCAATACACTTCGTAACGTTCGTCCAGATGCTTCTACTCTAACGCTAAATGATCGTTATGCTAGCCTTCGTGAGCAAGAAATCGAAAATGAAGAAGAGGAACTAGATGAAGAAGAAAGCTCTAATAGTATTGTATTTGAGACTAAAACACCTGCTAGAGAAGAAGTATCTTCTAATTCAATAGATTTATCTGTCAACGCTCCTTTGCAAATCGAGACACCAGCTGAAGAAGTATTAGTAGACGATGTCGAACTCGCAGTAGAAGAAGTCAAAGAAGAAAAACAGATTACAGCAAATGACTTGGTGGCTCAATTCGGAGAATATGATCCTAAACTCGATTTATCAGGTTACCAATACCCTACTTTGGATTTATTGAAAGAATACGGAACAGGAAAAATTACGATCAATCAACAAGAACTTGAAGCCAACAAAAATCGTATTGTAGATACCTTGCGTAACTATAATATCGAGATCGAACATATCAAAGCTACTATAGGTCCAACAGTAACGCTGTACGAGATTATCCCGAAACCAGGTGTTCGTATTTCGAAGATTAAAAACTTAGAAGACGATATAGCTTTGAGTTTAGCAGCATTGGGTATTCGTATCATTGCGCCTATGCCGGGTAAAGGGACTATTGGTATTGAGGTGCCGAACAGTACACCAGAGATGGTATCGATGCGTTCGGTATTGGCGACAGAGAAGTTCCAAAAAACGGATATGGATTTGCCTATTGCATTAGGTAAAACCATTTCTAACGAAGTTTATATAGCGGATTTAGCGAAAATGCCACACTTGCTTGTTGCTGGTGCTACAGGCCAAGGTAAATCGGTGGGTATTAATGCGATCCTTACTTCATTATTATACAAAAAACATCCAGCAGAGCTAAAATTTGTCTTGGTGGATCCAAAGAAAGTAGAGCTTTCCTTATTCAAAAAAATTGAAAGACATTTCTTAGCCAAATTACCAGGTGAAGAAGATGCTATTATCACGGATACTAAAAAGGTAATTAACACATTAAACTCCTTGTGTATCGAAATGGATCAACGTTATGATCTATTAAAAAATGCACAGGTTCGTAATTTAAAAGAATATAACGCAAAATTTATCAATCGCAGATTAAACCCTGAGGAGGGTCATCGATTCTTACCGTTTATAGTTCTTATTGTTGATGAGTTTGCAGATTTGATGATGACAGCCGGTAAAGAGGTCGAAACACCGATTGCTCGTCTGGCCCAATTGGCTCGTGCGGTAGGTATTCACTTGGTGATAGCGACACAACGTCCATCGGTTAATATCATTACAGGTACGATCAAAGCCAACTTCCCTGCACGTCTAGCATTCCGAGTGTTGTCAAAAATTGACTCACGCACGATCTTAGACACAGGAGGTGCGGATCAGTTAATTGGTCGTGGAGACATGCTTTTAGCGTCTGGTTCGGATCTTATCCGTATTCAGTGTGCATTTGTTGATACACCAGAAGTTGAAGGAATTTCTGATTTCATTGGTGGACAGCGTGGGTATCCTTCAGCATTTATGTTGCCTGAATACGTTGATGAATCGGGCGAAGGATCTGGCTCTATGGATTTTGATCTTTCCGATAGAGATGCCTTATTTGAAGAAGCTGCCCGTCTTATCGTCATGCATCAACAAGGCTCTACGTCCTTAATTCAACGTAAATTGAAATTAGGATACAACAGAGCAGGAAGAATCATCGATCAATTGGAAGCTGCAGGTATTGTAGGTCCTTTTGAAGGAAGTAAAGCAAGAGAAGTTTTATATCCGGATGAGTATTCTTTGGAACAGTTTTTAGAAACGTTAAGATAAGAAAATTAAACATGAGAAAACTGTTATTATCATTTGCCTTGGTAGGAAGCGCGTTAATGTCATTTGCACAAACAGATGCTGCTGCTAGAAAAATTTTGAATGATGTATCTAAAAAGTACAGCACTTACCAAACGATTCAATCCGATTTCACGCTGAGTATTCAAGATGCGAACAAAAAAACACATACTACAAATGGAGTAATGTACTTCAATAAGCCGAAAAATCAATACGCAATTTCTTTGCCTGAGCAAGAAGTTATTTCGGATGGTAAGTCAGTTTGGAATATTTCAAAAGATATCAAGGAAGTTCAAATTTCAGAAAACGAAAACAATAGCAACACTATTGGCCCTAATAATCTGTTCAACTTCTACCAAAAAGGTTATAAGTATGTTCTGATGCCAGACGAGAAAATTGTGAGACAGGGAAACACTGAATCGGCTAAAGTCATCGAATTATCTCCAGAAGACACAAAGACGAATTATTTCAAGATTAAACTGCGTATCAACAAAAATAACCACATCCAAGATGTGACTATCTTTGACAAATCAAGCAATAAGTATACTTATACCATTAATAGCTTGTATTTAGGTAAGAAGTTTAGTCCTCAATTGTTCACCTTTTCAAAGGACAAATTCAAAGGATACGAAATAGTAGATTTAAG